>CAZPPN010000158.1:0-5622 GCA_964588425.1 uncultured Ruminococcus sp.
CATCCTCATCGACCACGGCGGCGGAATCGCTACTCTTTACGCTCACCTCTCCGAAAGACTTGTCGGAGTCGGTGACAAGGTATCGGCAGGCCAGCTTATCGGCTATGTAGGACTCACAGGACGGACAACAGGATATCATCTACACTTTGAGACGCGAATCAACGGAAAAACAGACGACCCGATGAATCATATCGTACTTCCCTAACGAATAATTTAAGCTGAACGTACGCCGGTATAAAAGTTTTGATCTCTTCTTTTCTCCTTTATCGAGGAGAAAAGAAGCAAAAGAGGAACTCTCTCGGAAGTCTTGGGTGTTCCGAGCTTTGCGAAGCTCGACAAGGGCGTTGCCCCTTGACCCCACAAACTTTTGAAAAAGTTTGATCAAAACTTTAACGCTGACAACGTACACTGTGGATTTTAACTTATCATGAAAACAAAACATCTCAAAAAAATCATCTCCTTATCCCTCGCGTCCATAACGGTGTCCGGCATATGCATGAACGTCTCTGCCGGCAACGGACTCACCGACGCGACCGTCAAATCCTACAAAGAACAGCTTCAGGATATCAAGTACAAGCAGGAAGCCGCCATGAACGAGCTCAACAAGGTTCGCAGCGAGCAGTCCGCTGTCTATACCGAAATGGGCACGCTTGATGAACTGATCGGTTACAATAATGAACTGAAAAAACTTGCGGAAGGTCAGCTTGACAACATCGAAAAGCAGATCACCGAAAAGAAAACCACAATCCTCGAGACCGAAGAGGACATCACGCGCCAGTATAACGCTTTCCTCGACCGCATGGTTCAGGTTTATATGGACGATAATACCGACTATATCGAGCTGATCCTCGGCGCAGAAAGCCTTGTCGATTTTCTCACAAGAGTCGACCGTGTCAGCGCAATCTTCGAATATGACGAAAAACTGATCAAAACCCTGAACGAAAACAAAGTTCTCCTCGAAGAAGCAAAGCAGAGTCTTCTCCAATCCGAAGAGACCCAGCAGATCAGAGTCTCCGAGCTTGAACAGGCGATCAAAGACAATCAGGCGCTCTATGACGTCAAGCTCGGCTACATCAATGAGCTTGAAAACAATGAGGCAAAGTGGCTTCAGGAATACACCTACAACAAACAGCTCGAGGATCAGAAAAACCGTGAGCTTGAAGAATACCTCGCTGAGCTCCAGCGCAAGAGTCAGTCGCAGTATGTCGGCGGTGCTATCGGATGGCCGCTTGAAATGGGCGTGAACTACTATGTCTCGTCCGAATACGGCTGGCGTAATCTCTGGGGCGTGCAGGACTTCCACCTCGGAATCGACCTCGCCTGTGCCAACGGAACCAATGTCTATGCGGCTAACTCCGGTACCGTTCTCGTCAGCGAATATCATTACAGCTACGGCGAGTATGTTCTCATCGACCACGGCGGAGGTATTTCCACTCTCTACGCTCATATGTCGGAACGACTCGTCAGCGCAGGTGAGTCCGTCTCTGCCGGTCAGCATATCGGTTATGTAGGTCTTACGGGAAGTACTTCCGGCTATCATCTTCACTTTGAGACCCGTGTAAACGGTCAGACCGATAACCCGCGCAATCATATCGTCCTTCCCTGACGCTGACTGAACACATCATCTCAAATCAAAGGAAAACTCATTATGCAAAAAAAAGTATCCCTCGGAACCACTGTTATCGCGGTTCTGCTGTGTTGCATAGCTACGTTTCAGGTAACGTATGTCGTGCTGCACAATAAATTCGAACAAAGATATCTCGGCGAAACACTCAATGCCGTTCATGATGTCTACTACGAAGGTGAAGAACAGCAGTCCTCTCAGGGCAGCTCTTCATCTTCCCAACAGAACGGTCAGCTTGCCGCAAACACCGAATTTGTAAATGAGCTTGCGTCAAGAATCGCCGAAATCGACGCCTACTACCGCTACTACTACATCGGAGAGCTGGATGATGAGGTACTCATCAATTCCGCAATCGCCGGATATGTCGCAGGTACGGGTGACGATTACGCCGCTTACTATACCGCTGAAGCATTCGATGAGTTCGTGAGTGACCTTCAGGCAGAGCTTGTCGGTATCGGTGTGAACGTAATCTATAACACTGATTATAAGCTCATCGAGATCCTCAGCGTCGTACCCGATTCCCCCGCTCTCGAAGCAGGCGTTGAACCCGGTGACCTCATCTATACGATCGGTACGGGCGAGAACGTCGAATATGTAGCCGACCTCGGTTATTACCCCACTATCAATAAGCTCCGCGGCGAAGTAGGTTCCATCGCTGAATTCTCCGTCCTCCGCGGTGAGAATTACTCTGAAATCGTAAACTTCTCCATCGCGAGAGATAAAATCACCGAAATTACCGTAATGTCCCATGTCTACGACCTCGACAGCACAGTGGGCGTTATCAAGATCACGGGATTTGATGCAGGTACACCCCAACAGTTCGTGGATGCAGTCGATGAACTCAGAGGTAACGGCTGTACAAAACTCGTCATCGACCTCAGATATAACCCCGGCGGCGAGCTCTCGTCCATCGTTACAACACTCGACTATATCCTCCCCTCCGGCCCGATCATCCGTATCCTCGATGCCGACGGAAATGAAGTTGATTCGTATACCTCCGAAGCTACCGAGCTTGATATGCCTATGGCAGTCCTCGTCAACGGAAGTACCGCAAGCGCAGCCGAACTCTTCACCTCCGCCGTCCGTGACTACGAAAAAGCAACCATCGTCGGTACAACCACATACGGTAAAGGATGTATGCAGACAACAGTTCCCCTTTCGTTCGGCGGCGCAGTTTCGGTAACATACCGCCTGTACAGTCCACCGTTCGGCGAGAATTATCACGAAATCGGTATCATCCCCGACGTCGAGGTAGAACTTGATCCCGCACTCGAGGATAAGAATATCTATAAGATCACCGATGCGGAAGATAATCAGCTCGCAGCCGCTGTCGCAACATTCGCCGACTAAAGCCCACCCCTCAACCCAATAAAAAAACGGAGCACCGCATCGTCACCCTTAATCCAACCTGCGGTTTTCTCCACCCCATAAAAAATCACAAATACAAACCAAGTGAGGTATCCTAAAAATGGAAAACAAGGCAACAACCAAGTACACAAACGACGGCTTCCAGGCTCTCGTGGATGAACTCAATTACCTGAAAGGCGAAAAAACCGAAGAAGTCAAAAGGAATCTCGCATACGCACGTTCCCTCGGCGACTTCTCCGAAAACAGCGAACTTGACGCCGCAAAGGACGAACAGGGTCAGGTAGCAGCACGTATCGCCGAACTCGAAGAACTCATCAAAAACGCAGAGATCATCGACGAGAGCGAAATCAAAGACGATATCGTAAACCTCGGCTCTACTGTCGTTGCTTACGATTACGATATGGAAGAAGAAGTTGAGTACTCCATCGTCGGTACTAACGAAGCAGACCCGCTCAACGGCAAAATCTCCGACAGAAGCCCCATCGGCAGCGCTATGATCGGTAAAACAATCGGCGATGAGTTCACCGTACCCACACCCGGCGGTGATATCAAATTCAAAATCCTCAGCGTTTCCAGAACAAAGACTTCCAACTGATAACAGATAAATAAACCGAAAGGATATATAAAATGGCTGACAACAAGGAAAACACGGTCGTCAATACCGAAGAAAATTTCAATGACCTCGTCCGCGTGCGCCGCGAAAAGCTCAAGACACTCCAGGACGCAGGTCAGGATCCGTTCCAGATCACCAAGTATGACGTAACTCACCACAGCAATGATATCAAGGATAACTACGACGAGCTCGATGGCAATGAAGTCTCAGTTGCAGGTCGTATGATGTCCAAGAGAATCATGGGTAAGGCTTCTTTCTGCCACGTTCAGGACCTCGGCGGTACTATCCAGGTCTATGTAGCGCGCGATGCACTCGGTGAGGAAGAATACGCCGCATTCAAGAAGGACGACATCGGCGATATCATCGGCGTTCAGGGTACAGTATTCAAGACAAAAACAGGCGAAACTTCTATCCACGCTACAAAGATCTCCCTCCTCTCCAAGTCTCTCCAGCCCCTCCCCGAAAAGTTCCACGGTCTTACAAACGTTGACCAGCGTTACCGTCAGCGTTACGTCGACCTCATCACAAATCCCGAATCCAAGGATACTTTCATCAAGAGATCCAAGATCATCTCTACAATCCGCCGTTACCTCGATACTCAGGGCTTCATCGAAGTTGAAACTCCTATGCTCGTATCCAACGCAGGCGGCGCAGCGGCAAGACCGTTCGAAACTCACTTCAATGCACTTGACGAGGACTTCAAGCTCCGTATCTCCCTCGAGCTCTACCTCAAGCGTCTCATCGTCGGCGGTCTCGAAAGAGTCTACGAAATCGGCAGAGTATTCCGTAACGAAGGTCTCGACACACGCCACAACCCCGAGTTCACTCTCATGGAACTCTATCAGGCGTACACCGACTATCACGGCATGATGGACCTCACCGAGAATATGTTCAGATATGTTGCTCAGGAAGTGCTCGGTACCACCACAATCGTCTACAACGGCGTTGAAATGGACCTCGGCAAGCCGTTCGAGAGAATCACAATGATCGACGCTGTCAAGAAGTACTCCGGTGTTGACTTCAGAGAAATCAAGACTCTCGAAGAAGCACACGCAATTGCTGACGAAAAGCACGTTGAATATGAAGCACGCCACACAAAGGGCGACATTCTCAACCTGTTCTTCGAAACATTCGTTGAAGAGCACCTCATTCAGCCCACATTCGTTATGGATCACCCCGTTGAGATTTCTCCCCTCACAAAGAAGAAGCCCGACGATCCGGAATATGTCGAACGCTTTGAAATGTTCATGAACGGCTGGGAAATGTGCAACGCATACTCCGAGCTGAATGACCCGATCGACCAGAGAGCACGTTTCGCAGCTCAAGAAGAACAGTTTGCAGCCGGCGACGAAGAAGCTAACCACACCGACGAGGACTTCCTCAACGCGCTCGAGATCGGTATGCCCCCGACAGGCGGTATCGGCTACGGTATCGACAGACTCTGCATGCTGCTCACAGACTCCGCGGCTATCAGAGATGTGCTGCTGTTCCCCACGATGAAAACGATCGAGCAGTAAGAGACTGAATAAGCGAGCATTAGTGAGAAAAATAAAGAAAACGAGAGTTTTTCATGGGCGATCGGTTGATCGTACCCACGTTTTATCCCACTTTGCTGAACTCAATACACGCTATATGACACATCCCCACAGCTATGGTGACACAGTTGTGGGGATGATTTGTTAGTTTCGAAATTCTATGCTGAGATGGTCAAGATGAAGTGGATGTGATGCGGAATGCAGGTCGGTGCCTGAAGCCTTATTATCCCAAGAGCAACAAATTAAGCAAAATCCACACCAATTCAAGTAGTGCAAGTACCTTTTTTATTCCGCGCCCTTGAGAGCTTCGACCATATTGATTTTCTTGTTCTTTCTCGCCACCATAAGTCCGACGAGAAGCGATACGCCGAATGTCAGAGCGATGCTGACAGTATAGGTCGTCCATCCTATCGTAATACTCAGCTCATATTCGCTGACAAGGGCGGTGACAAGCACGTAAAGAACGCCGTAGCCGCCCACAA
>CAZPPN010000159.1:0-5622 GCA_964588425.1 uncultured Ruminococcus sp.
TTGAGAAAGTTAGGCGGAGCGGAAGGATCCGGCTATGTGGACATGGATTCCTTTGAACGCTATCTGAAAAATGTCTGGTCATATACGGAATCTGAACTGGCAAGACAGTACGATATGCCGGAGGAAAATGTCACCGTATATAATCGTGGTGTAAGCGGTGCCTGCAGCTGCGATTTATATGCGCGATGGGACAATGATGTGCTTGATCTTGAACCGGATATCATCAGCGTTCTGATCGGTATAAACGATATGGTTCTGCAGAGCCGTGGTGAAGAGGGTTTGTCCGTCAAAAGATATGAAGATAGTCTTGTCTCAATAATTGAAAAAACAGTGGCTGAACGTCCCGGAACGGAAATGATTATCTGCGAGCCTTTTGCATTTGCCGAAACTGCCGAGACAATTGTAAGCAAATCATTGCCCGACCTTCTGCCTAAGTATCAGGCTGCTGCAAAGAGTATAGCTGAGAAATACGGCTGTCTCTTTATCCCAATGCAGGAAGCATTCGACGCGGCTTATAACGCTCATCCCGAACTCGGACACGCATATTGGATCTGGGACGGTATTCACCCGACAGCAGCAGGACAGCGTATCATCGCTAAGCAGTGGATGAAATACGTAACAGGAAGCGAAACGATATAAATAATCATACAGAAAGGCTGACATCATGGAACTCAAGCAATTTCTTCAGAACACAGCGAATGTAAAACCGACTCAGAGACAGCTCGACTGGTTTGATACCGAGTTTTACGCATTCATACATTTCACAGTCAATCAGTACACAGACCTCGAATGGGGACTCGGAGATGAAGACGAAAAGATCTTCAATCCCTACGATCTCAACTGCGACGAATGGGTTGAGGCTGTAAAGCGCGCTGGAATGAAGGGAATCATCCTTACTGCAAAGCACCACGACGGATTCTGTCTCTGGCCGAGCAAATATACCGAGCATTCCGTCAAGAACAGTCCTTGGAAAGACGGAAAAGGCGATGTTGTTCGTGAATGTGCCGATGCCTGCCGCCGCGGAGGAATCAAATTCGGCTTCTACCTCTCTCCGTGGGACAGAAACTCGAAGTATTACGGAACACCCGAGTACAACGACTACTTCTGTAATCAGCTTACCGAGCTTCTCACAGAGTATGGCGAGATTTTCGAAGTCTGGTTTGACGGCGCGTGCGGTGAAGGACCCAACGGAAAGAGACAGGAATACGATTTCAAGAGATATTTCGAATTGATCCGCAAGTATCAGCCGAACGCTGTTATCTTCAATGACCACGGTCCCGATGTCCGCTGGTGCGGTAACGAAGGCGGAGACGCAAGGCGTGCGGAATGGGCAGTCGTTCCGTCCGAGCTTTGCTATTTTGCCGAAGTACAGACACCTGCATCCCCTGTTGCGGGAGATCTCAGCAGGATGTGCAATTGGGATAATGATATCGGTGAGCTGAGTAATATCATTCAGTCGAAAGGCCTCGTGTTTGCAGGATCTGAAATTGATATGTCCATCAGACCGGGTTGGTTCTATCACGCGAACGAAGAACCCCATTCACTCGAAAGACTGTATAATACATACCTCAGATCGTGCGGTGCCAATACATCGTTCAACCTCAATGTTCCCCCCATGCCGAGCGGAAGATTCGATCCAAGAGATATCCGTCGTCTCCGCGAACTCGGTGAGATGATTGAGAATAACATCGGCGAGAAGAAGATCGTACCGTGCACAGTCGAGAAGATTCCCGTGGAAGGCTCGGCTCAGTGCAGATATATCGTCAAGCTCGAGCGTAAAGCCAAGGTGAACTACGTCACACTCCGCGAAGATATCAGATTCGGTCAGAGAATCGAAAGCTTCAGAATTTTCTCAGGAGGAACACGTCTATATGAGGGATATACCGTAGGTCATAAGAAGATCTGCGCGGTCTCTCATGAAACCGATCGTATCGAAATCGTTATCACATCCGCACGTGATGACGTCATGATGCGAGATATTACAGTTTACGAAGCGTAAAATACTTTGCCTGACAAATAACAAAACAACCGGAATACCCGTGATCATCAACGATCGGAGTATTCCGGTTTTCTTTATTCAGTCACTTCTGCCCGAAACAGATCTTACTTCTTCAGCGATCCGCGCTGCATACCGAGCATATCTTCGAGAGATGCCGTGCATGCCTTTGTGTTAGCCGCAGCGTCAGCTTCATCTTTACCGTTTGCGAGAATGTAGAACTTGATCTTAGGTTCAGTACCCGATGGACGTGCCACAACAACACAGCCGTTCTCACAAGCCCAGTAGATTACGTTGGACTTGGGAAGACCTGTGCCGGTAACTTCACCTGTACGTGTGTTCTTGATCGTTTCTGTGAGATAGTCACGGATGTTCACAACCTCAGAACCTGCGATTTCCTTCGGCTCGTTCGATCTGAGAAGTTCCATCATCGCAGAAATCTGTTCCTTGCCGTCAAGACCTTCCATGTAGATCTCAGCGGAGTTTTCAACATAGTAACCGTACTTTTCGTACAGAGCCTTTACAGCGTCGATGAGAGTCATGCCCTTGAGAGAGTAGTAAGCCGCCATTTCACAGATGAGCATGGATGCAACAACGCCGTCCTTGTCTCTGGAGTAGTTGCCTTTGAGGTAGCCGTAGCTTTCTTCGTAACCGAGCATGAATGTGCCTTCACCGCGGTCTTCGTGATCGCCGATAACCTCAGCGATGAACTTGAAGCCTGTGAGTACGTTGTAGAGGTCAACGCCGTGTTCTTCGCAGATCTTTGTTGCCATTTCGCTTGTTACGATTGTCTTGATTGCGTATGCATCTTCGGGAAGCTTGCCCTGTTCTTCAAGTGCGGAGAAGATGTAGTCGAGAAGGAGCGAACCCATCTGGTTGCCAGTGATGCACTTAAATTCGCCGTCACGGTCTCTTGCCATAACGCCTACACGGTCGCAGTCGGGGTCGGTAGCAATAATGAGGTCTGATTTAACAGTTGCTGCAACCTTGATACCTTCAGCGAAAGCAGCGGGATATTCCGGATTGGGCTTTGCAAGACCGGGGAAGTTTCCGTCGGGAGTCATCTGGCATTCAACTGTTGAGAGATGCTTGACGCCGATTCTGCGGAGAACTTCGGGAACGATTCTGTATCCTGCACCGCAGAGAGGAGTATAAATTACTTCGAGATCATCAGCCGCACGTGCGATAACATCGGGATAAACCTGTTCGCCGATAACCTTTTCGATAAAGAATTCGTCGAAATCTCTGCCGACCATTGTGATCATGCTCTCGTCAGCCTTGTCTCTTGTCGGAACGCCTTCGAAAATATCTGTGGAATAAATGAAAGATGAAACGTGGTCAGCCATCTGCTTTGTGGGCTGTGCACCGTCATCCCAGTAGAGCTTGTAACCGTTGTATTCGGCAGGATTGTGAGAAGCGGTGATGTTGATGCCGGCAATGCATCCGAAGTGACGTACACCTGCGGAGAGCATGGGAGTGGGACGGAGCTCGTCGAACATATAGACCTTGATTCCGTGAGCAGAGAGGACTTCAGCGCATCTTCTTGCGAAAAGTGCAGAATTGTTGCGGCTGTCATAACCGATCATAACACCGCGTGCTTTTGCGTCATCTCCAATGGATTCAATAGCACGGGCAACACCTTCGGTTGACTGAGCAACGGTGTAGATATTCATCATAGCGCATCCTGCACCCATTTTTGCTCTGAGACCGCCTGTACCGAATTCCATGTAAGAAGCGAAACGGAATTCGATTTCTTCATCGTTGTTTTCGATTGCTCTGAGTTCTGCCTTTGTTTCTTCATCGACCTTGTCGGACTGAAGCCATGTCAAGTATCTCTGTCTGTAATCTTCCATTGTGTAATCCTTCCTTGTATATAATAAATTATGCTTGTTTACTGAATAATACCGTATAGACCGAGAGTGTCGTATCTTATGTGAAGCCCCTCTAAAAAAATATATAGAGCTGAGAGGGATGCGTTTGTAACATCGAACTGGAGACTGATTCCGCAGACATCGTCCGAGTATTCAAGCGGATGGGAGTTTGCGGTAACGAGATCTGCGCCGAATACTTCGCAAGCCGAGAGAAATCCGCCGAATTTCATGCCGTATGGCAGAACTGCCGAAATATCGAGAAAGAGCTGATCGTGCATTTCTGTAAGATGATACCTGTCGAGAACTTTCTGCAGCAAAGCGAAACGCATGACGCTGTCATCGTTCATCTCCACATCCGTGACGAGTGAGATTCTCAGATCGTATTTCGCGATCAGCTTGCGGAAAGACATAAGCTGACCGTCATTCGATGAATAGATCGGCAGGATGGCGTGAGAACAGCGGCCGTAGTAAACTTCTTCACAGACCTCACGGAATCCCGGAAAATACTGAGCACCGACACGCTTGAATTCCGATGCGAATACTTTGTAAGCACGGTCTGAAAAGCTGTTCTGCAGATACGCAATGCTGATCGTCTGTGATTTTGTGTCGGGTTCGATATCCGGAAAAATGACACCGCCGTGGGATGTGTAAACAGAAGCAATTTCCGAACAGAATAATGCGAAACGGTCGGGCGATGATGACGGGCTTGCTCCTTCGTGAAGCTCGGTGTAAAGCTCAGCTATATCGTCGGGAGAGATAAACCCGTCAGTACGTTTCTCGGATAAAAGCGCCGCCTCGTGATATATTCCGCATACTATTCTGTCAATCAGAGCGGATTTGTATTCGGTTTCTTTCAGGTTGTCCGCAAGCTTTTCTACATGACCCATAAACTATATCAGAGTCTGCCGAGGATATCGTAGCTTTCAGAGAGGAACGATACAAGCTCGTCAGCGGTAAGCTGTCTCTGGGAGAGGGAAGAGAGCATATAGACCTGACGCGCGATCAGTTCAGCGTTGTCGGAATTACCTTCTTCAATGAGAGATGCGATCTTTGAGGTAAGCGGAGACGCGGTGTTGATGATTAAAGTCTGTTCGACAGGCATGGAGCCTTCCATTCTGTACAGCTTCATCATATCGTTCATTCTGCGTGCTTCCTCGGAAATGTTGAGGATCGCAGGAGTTGATGCATCCTTGAATCTTTCAAACTCAACCTTTGTTCCGTCAGCCGCAATCTTTCCGAACAGCTCGGCAACAGCGGGAATGTCGCTCTTGTCTCCGGCAGCCTTGAGCACATCCGCAACTTCAGCGTCAATGCGTGCGAACTTGACACCCTCTTTATTCTGCTCAATTATGCCTATGAACTGAGTGTCGATAACTCTGTCGAGAACGATCACATCAATTCCTTCATCCTTGAACATACGGATGTATTTTGACTGCGATGTAACATCTGTTGCGTAGTAGATCTTGTTCTCGTGCTTTTCTTTTGCGGCTTCAAGATACTCATCAGCGGTAACATACTTTCCCTCGGTTGTCTCAAAAAGAATGGACGAGGAGAGTCTGTCGTAGAATTTGCGGTCTCTCATGCATCCGTATTCAACGAAAGTCTTGAGATCGCGCCAGTTGGATTCGTAGTTTTCGCGGTCGTTCCGGAACATCGAGTTGAGCTTGTCCGCTACCTTCTTTGTAATGTGAGCTGAGATCTTGTTCACATATCCGCTGTTCTGGAGATAGCTTCTCGATACGTTGAGCGGAAGTT
>CAZPPN010000160.1:0-5595 GCA_964588425.1 uncultured Ruminococcus sp.
CCGTGTCAGGCTGGGAATGTGACAGAAATGCACCGGACATCAGCCAGATTCCGCAGCTCGCACACATTTTCGGAGTATCGGCAGACACGCTTCTCGGAATTGATCTTACCTCGCAGGAAGACAGGATCAATGATATCATCTTCAAAGCAGAAAGCAGTTCCGCAAAAGAAGCAGTTGAAATCTACCGCCTCGCACTTGCGGAATTTCCGGCATCACACCGACTGATGCTGAATCTTGCAAATGCGCTCAATTACGCCGGCGAACCCGAAAGTCAAGAGGCACGTTTAAGAGATAGAATCGCACTTTACGAAAGAATCCGCGAGGGCACAAAAGACGCTTACACCAAAAACTATGCGGAATGTAGACTTTGCGGAATCTATCTTTCTCAGGGCAAACGTGATAAAGCATTGCAAATCGCGGAAAATGTCCCCAATTTTATGTTCTCACACAATGATCTTGAACAGATGCTTGCACAGGGAGTGGAAAAAATTCACAATCTGCATCACAGCATCGAAGGAGAATTCATGACACTCTGTGATGACATTATCTTCCTCACAATGGTTCAAGTGGACGACAAACCGTTCTTCAGTCACAAACAGGCAATCACAATGCTTGAGAAAATCCCGAAATTCCATGAAATCTTCTATGAAAACGGCGATTACCTTGATGACAGTATAATGCTCAGGCTGGCATACACCAGAATGGCGGAGCACTATGCCGATATGGGTGACCGCGGCAACACAGTATGTTGTCTCAAATCCGCGGCACATCACGCAAAAGAAGCGGACAAATATTATGATTGTCTTAGCGGTTACTACGGCATATCCGATGTATGGGATTATCCCCGACTCCCGGCAGAAAAGAGACACACATCCATTCTCGCTTCCCCGGAATTTGATTACCCCACAACCACATTTGACATCGGATACAACGCCGGAGAATATCACATCGACACTCTCAGACGTGACATTTCCCACACAAGATTCGACTTCGTGAGAGACGAGATCGCAGATTTGATCTGATACCAAATACGCCCGTACCGACTGATCAGACTCAGCCTGCACGGGCGTTTTCCTGTTTATTTCACTTCCGCAGCAATTTCTTCCGCGTATCTGACAGTCTCCATCGCGTCCTTTGCGTATTTGTCAGCGCCGATCGCATCCGCGTATTCCTGCGTGAGTACAGCACCGCCGACAACAATCCTGCACCACGGAGCTTCGCGTCTGAGCTGACGGATCGTCTCTTCCATCGCAGGAACCGTAGTCGTCATCAGCGCACTCAGTCCGGCAAGAGGTGCGTGCAGTCTTACAACCTCGCTGACCACATCCTCAGGCGGAACATCACGTCCGAGATCGTGAACATCAAACCCGAAATTCTCAAGAAGCAGCTTCACGATGTTCTTTCCGATGTCGTGTATGTCTCCCTTGACCGTCGCGAGAACAAACGCGCATTTCCCGCCTGCATCCGCCGATCCGGGTTTCATGTTCGCCTTGATTACCTCAAATGCAGCTTTTGCGGCTTCCGCACTCATGAGAAGCTGGGGCAGGTACACTTTCTTCTGCTCGAATCCGACACCGACCTCGTCAAGCGCAGGGATTATCTCTTCCTGCACGATGGCAAGCGGCCCTCTTGTCACGATCATCTCCGTTGTAAGCTGTGCCGCACGATCTTTCATTCCCTTTATGACAGCCTTCTGCAGCTCCGTTTCCTCTCCGTCCGCCGATTTTTTCACGGCATGAGTATCAGTCTGAGCGATTGTCTGTGATGCCGACTGTGATGCCGACTGAGCTGACGGCTGCGGTGACGGAAGATTTTCAGCGTATGTGATATAGTCCGCGCAGTTGTCGTCAAGTCCTGCAAGCGCACAGTATGTGTGGTACGCCTTCATCATCTCCGCCGAATACGGATTCATGATCGCCGCCGACAGTCCGTTTCCGAGTGCGAGCGCAAAGAACGTGCCGTTTATCATGTCGCGTCCCGGGAGTCCGAACGAAACATTCGATACACCGAGTGACGTGTGGCATCCCAGCTCATTCTTTATCATTCCCACAGCGCGCAGAGTCTCTTTCGCCGAATTGTTATCCGAGCTGATCGTGAGCGCAAGGGGGTCGAAAATTATGTTTTTCTTCGCGATTCCATATTTTTCAGCTTCCGCAAGAATCTTCCGCGCGATTTCGACTCGTTTTTCCGCACATTCGGGGATTCCGTCCTCGTCAAGAGTCAAGGCAACGACAAGTCCGCCGTATTTCTTCGCGAGGGGGAACACAGCATCCATGCTCTCCTGCTTGCCGCTGACAGAGTTGATCATTGCCTTTCCGTTGTATCTTCGGAGTGCGGCTTCCATTGCCTCGGGGTTTGACGTATCAATCTGAAGCGGAAGATCAATGATCGCCTGAAGCCCACACACAGCATTTTTCAGCATACTCACCTCGTCGATCTCCGGCAGTCCCACGTTCACATCAAGAATATGCACGCCCATCTCCTGCTGAGCAACGCCTTCTTTCAGAATGTAGTCCATATCGTTCGCACGCAGAGCTTCCTTGAACCGTTTCTTACCCGTCGGGTTGATTCTCTCGCCGATCAGGACAGGTGAATCTCCGAACACAACCGCGTGTGTACCCGACGATACGCAGGTGATATTTTTTTCTTCAATCGTGCAGGGCATGATTCCCGACGCTTTTTTGACCGTCGCCGCGATGTATTCGGGTGTTGTTCCGCAGCATCCGCCGGCAATCCGTACGCCTTTCGCGATAAGATCAGCCACATCAGCCGCAAACTCATCCGGCAGAACATCGTAAACCGTCTTTCCGTCAACCGTTCTCGGGAGTCCTGCGTTCGGCTTGAGAATAACCGGAATCGACGCACATCTGAGGTATTCATCTACAATACCCGCAAGCATCTTCGGACCGAGCGAGCAGTTCATACCGATCGCGTCCGCACCCATACCCTCGAGCATCGCGACCATCGCCTCGGGAGATGCGCCCGTCATGAGCTTTCCGTCCTCGCTGTACGCATTTGACACGAACACAGGCAGCGAGCTGTTCTCCTTTGCCGCAAGAAGTGCCGCTTTCGTCTCATAGCTGTCGTTCATCGTCTCGATATAGATGAGATCCGCGCCGTATTTTTCACCAAGCCGCACGGTCTTTGCAAATATCTCCACCGCATCCTCGAAATCGAGATCTCCCAGCGGCGCGAGCATCTTTCCCGTAGGCCCGATGTCAAGCGCAACCCACTTCGGCTGATCTCCGAACGATTCCGACTGAGCAGCACGTGCATTTTCCACAGCACATCTGACGATCTCATCAAGCTCATCCTCGGTGAATTTGAGTACATTCGCACCGAAAGTGTTTGTGCTGACGACATTGCTTCCCGAATCGTAGTACGACTTGTGGATCGCGGTTATCACATCCGGATGAGTTATGTTCCATCGCTCGGGCAGTTCTCCCGGCATGAGTCCCTCTTTCTGCAGCAGCGTTCCCATTGCTCCGTCCAGATAGAGCGTGTTCGATTTTATGTATTCCTTGATTTTCATTTGTTTCATGTCCCCTCGCGCCTCAGCCGATTATGTCCGATAAATTGCTCTGAATATGCTCCGCCACATCCGGCTTGTTCATCGAATAAACGTGCACATTCGTGATTCCGTTCGCATACAGGTCAATTATCTGGTCGGTCGCATACGCAATTCCTGCCTGCTTCATCGCCGCGGGAGATGTGCCGAACTTGTCGACGAGACTCTTGAATCTCTGCGGCATGAACGATCCGGACAGCTTGATCGCCCTCTCGACCTGGTTTCCGTTCGTGATCGGCATAATTCCGGGAATGATCGGAACGGTAATGCCTGCCTCGCGGATCTTGTAGAGGAAATTGTACAGCAGATTGTTGTCGAAAAACATCTGAGTCGTGAGGAATGAGCATCCTGCGTCAACTTTTTCTTTGAGGTATTTTATATCGTCCGCCTGATTCGCGCTCTCGGGATGGATCTCGGGATAGCACGCACCGCCGATGCAGAAATCCGATCCGCATTCACGAAGCTCACGTATAAGATCAATCGCATGACGGTAAGCCCATCCGCTTCTGTCACTCGCTTCAAGTTCGGGAGTGAGATCTCCGCGCAGAGCCATGATGTTCTCGAGCCCCGCCGCTCTGATCTCCTCGATCTTTGCGTGTACAGTCTCTTTGGTCGAGGAAACGCAGGTGAGATGCGCGAGAGTAGGTACGCCGTAGTGTTCCTTGATATTCTTCGCGATCTCAAGCGTGTATCTGCCGGTTCCGCCGCCTGCACCATATGTAACGCTCATAAACGACGGACGCAGTTTTGCGATCTCTTCGGTAGCCGTCTTCACGCTGTCGAATGCCGTATTGGTTTTTGGCGGAAACACCTCGAACGACAGCGAAAGTTTATTATTATTAAAAATTTCGGTTAACTTCATGTAATGCTCTCTCTTTGGGAAAATATGTTTGTAATATTATAGCACATCCGCGTGATATATGCAAATACGAATATTTTATGGTGTGCCATAGATTTTGGGAATGACCAAAAAGCTAAAAACAAATTCCACAAAAAATACATCTTCAGACTTGATATTATGCGTTTTTCATGGTATCATTAGTGCATATTACCCGGGAGGAACCAAAAATGAATATTAAAGGATTTGAAGTAAATTTTTTAGGTGACAGCATTACCGCAGGCGTCGGCGTTTCCGATATCCCAAACTGCCGTTACGATAATCGCATAGCGAAAATGTTTGAGCTTTCCAAAGTCAATAATCACAGTATAAACGGCAGCCGTCTGGCGCATCAGTCTGCACCCAGCGCAAAACCGTGGTACGACCTTTGCTTCTGCGGCCGTGCATACGATATGAACCCGAATGCCGATATGGTTATCGTTTACGGCGGCGTGAATGATTATATCCACGGAGACGCACCGTTCGGAGAGCAGGGAGACACTACTCCTGCTACCTACTGCGGCGGCGTATATTATCTTATGAATTACCTTCGCGAAACCTACGGAGATAAGCCTGTTATTTTCATAACACCTGCCCGTTGTTTCCTGCGTCACGAGGTGGATGATTTAATCCCGTCTGTTCATGCCGCAAAACGTGTGCCGGGCAAGCCGCTGAAAGCTTATGCCGATGTGATCTCCAAAACCGCGGAGCAGTTTGATATCAAGGTACTCGATCTTTACAATGACTTGGGCATAGATCCGCATATTCCAGAACATTTCGAAAAATATACGGCAGACGGTCTGCATTTCAATGACGAAGGCCACGCTCAGATTGCCGCGAAACTGAAAGAACTCATAGAATCCATGTGACAAAAAATCCCCACCGATACTCTAAAAGAGAGCGTCGATGGGGATCATTTTGTTTATTCAGCGAGGTTTATCCTACAAGATTAACCCTTGATATCAGCCTTGAGCAGTCACTGTCAGGCTGATTTGTCACGGTGTTCACTCCGCTATCTTCTTTTCAGTAAAAGTCACCATCCTGTCAGATTCAGATTTCACAGTCAAAAAGGTCGTATTTCTCTATTTTCTGCCCATTCCAAACAGCCTATTTTCAAGGTCTTTTTGAAGTCCATTTTACCTCTTAAAAT
>CAZPPN010000161.1:0-5526 GCA_964588425.1 uncultured Ruminococcus sp.
CGGCAAGGGCTTCTCCATCGTTGAAGTTCTCTCCACTTGTCCCACAAACTGGGGTATGACTCCCACAGATGCTCTCCAGTGGCTCAGAGACAACATGATGCCTTATTATCCGCTCGGTGTTTACAAGGATACTGAAGCAGTAAAGGACGGTGAATAATATGACAACAAGAATCATTTTCGCAGGAAGCGGCGGTCAGGGTATCCAGTTCTCCGGCAAGCAGATGGCTAAGACCGGTATGCACATGGACAAGAACGTAACATTCCTCCCCTCCTACGGTCCCGAAATGCGCGGCGGTACATCAAACTGCACAGTAGTAATCTCCGACGAAGATATCGGATCTCCCAGCGTTACAACTCCCGATATTCTCGTTGCGATGAACCTTCCCTCCTTTGAAAAGTTCGAACCCAAGGTAGCTGCCGGCGGTACAATCTTCTGCGATTCCACACTCATCGACAAGAAGAGCGAAAGAGACGACATCAAGAAGGTTTACATACCCGCAACAGGCATGGCTAACGACAACGGTCTCACAGGCTTTGCGAATGTTATCATTCTCGGCTACATTCTCAAGGAAACAGGCATTTTCGACTACAATGAGTTCAAGGAATTCCTCCTCTCCGGTATTCCCGCGGCAAAGACTGCGCTCATCGAAAAGAACGAAAAGGCTCTCGAGCTCGGCTACAACTACGAAGCGTAATTGAATAAATCAGACGGATGGTGATAAACTGTCCGTCTTTTTTGTACAGTCTCCGATGTTTTTGTCTATATTGCACCAATTTGAAATTCAAAAAAAAAAAAATATTGCATTTTTAACTATTCTATGGTATACTGAAAAGGACAAATATTATTTATCAAGGAGACATCCAATGAAAAAACGTATAGCATTGTTACTCTCACTTCTTATGCTGTCATCATCCATTATTTCCTGCAGCGATGAAGGACAGGAAGACATTTCAAACGATACCGAATCTGCTGATGCACTTCAGTCAGAATCCGATGTCAGCGTTGAATCCGACACGGTAAACGAGCGTCTGCTGATTGACGACGAGCTGCCCGATGAGACTTTCGGCGGACAGGACTTTATTGTTTTAACCGCGAGAAACTTCTTCATCGCAAGTGAAGATCTGATCGGTGAGACTGTAAATGACGCCGTTTACAACAGAAATATTACTCTTGAAGACAGATTCGACATTGATTTTGTAGTAAATGAAGTGGATCTAAATGCAATCATGAGTAATATATTCAAAGCTGTACAGGCAGGTACAACAGATTTCCATACTGTTTTTCATCATGCCGTATACCTGGGACAGTCTATTACGAAAGGTTATTATATCAACCTGAATGACCTCGAATACCTCGACTTTGACAAACCGTGGTGGTCTCCGAGCACTCAGGATGACCTTACGGTAAACGGCGTAACATTCCTTGCAGTCGGCGATCTTGCGCTTAGTTCTATCGGTTATACATATTGCGTTTTCTATGACAAGGTCGAAGCCGAGAATTATCAAATCGAAAACCTCTACAACACCGTCAAAGAAGGCAAATGGACAATTGACTATCTTCTCGGCGTTGCTGAGGGTGTCACAAAAGATATTGACGGCAACGGTGTTATGGATGCCGAAGACTACTACGGATTCTCGACAAACGTTTTGTCAAATATTAACACTTATCTCTGGGCGTTTGGCAACAAAGTATTCACCAAGAATTCCGAGGGTAAAATGGAATACACATTTTACAGCGAACGTACCATCGAAACATTTGACGCTATAAAGAGAACCGTTGATTCATCATTCGTTTATGCTCCTAAAGTAGAAGACCACGGCACAGCTTTTCCTATGTTCATGGATTATAAAACTCTTTTCGTAAACTCTTATATCGACAATGCGCGCAGCCTTGGCGATTATGAAAACGAATTTGGTGTTCTTCCCTATCCGAAGCTCGATGAAGAACAGGACGACTACTATACAATGGTAGACGGCGCACATAATGCCATCGCAGTTGCGAACGTACCGCTTGATTATGATTTTGTTGGTATTATCCTTGAAGCAATGTGTGCGGAAACTTACAAAACTGTCGTTCCGGAATATCTCGATGTCTGTCTCATGAAACGCTACTCGTCCGCCCCCGAAGACGCAGAGATGATCGACAAAGCCGTTAAATCTCGCGTTTTCGACTTCGGATATGTTTATGACGCATGGAATGGAGTATCTTTCCTCCCCCAAAAGATAGCACTCAACAAGAGACTTGAATTCACTTCCTACTATGAGAAGAGTAATAAGGCCATAATCATCTCATACAACAAGTTCCTCGATGCGTTCTACGATTACGAGGGATAATTTCAACACAAAACCCTGCTGCATCACACGATACGGCAGGGCTTATTTTTGTAACTATATCACATTTCGCAGGCGGAAATCACCTTGAGCAGAGTCAGTCTGTTTCTTGCATACGGTGCAAATCTGAGGGATTTCTCCATGAATTCCCTGTCTGTCGGAAGATCAATCTCAGCCGCCGTTGTGGGAGCCGACGCGAGTTTCAGGAGTTTTTCAAGTTCTTCCGGTGACGGAATTGCAGCTGCTGCTTTTCTGATGGCACTGTCAACTGCCTTTTCGTCCGTGATACTGATCTTCGAGAGACTGGATACGCCGCCCGGGAGGTTTTCCTTGATGATCGCATCGGTCAGCTCGCCGTAGATCGGCAGAAGCATATCGCGGTCGAAGACCTTACCGAGGTCAATATTTCTGATCTTATCGAAATCAATATCGCCGCTGAGGAATTCGTTGTATTTGCGGACAACTTCAAGAAGTCCGACGCCTACCTTCTCACCGTGGAGCGCTTCGGTATCTTCGTTGATGCAGTGCATTTCCCAGAGGTGCGACATATGGTGCTCTGATGCGGAAGCAGGACGGGAATTTCCTGTGAGCTGCATTGCGAGACCGGAGAGCAGGAGCGCGTTCATTACCTTTGTTGTATATTCTTCGGGAGAAAGAGTATTTCTCGCAAGAACCGCTTCCTTTAGGTCACGAACAGCATCATATTCAATATCGCAGATTCCGGGACAGCGGTACTCACCTGTCAGAATCTCGGCAGCTTCCCAGTCGAAAAGTGATGTATACTTACCAAAAACATCGGACACGCCTGATGCCGTGAGACGTTCGGGAGCTGTGCAGAATACTGCAGGGGACGCAAATACTGCGATCGGGGGTGCTGATTCATATGAAATCTTCTGACCGTACCATGTCATAGCCGCGATGCTCGACACGAATCCGTCAACGCTCGCCGCTGTGGGATAGGAAATGAACGGAATTTTTTTCTCAAACGATGCGTAACGTGTGATATCGTGGAGAGATCCCGATCCGCACGCGACCATTACGTCAGGCTTTTCCTTGTCAATAAATTCTCCGACAAGCGCGGCATAAACTTCCGTTGCGTGAGCACTGCCGTCGATGACGATCTTTGCGGCTTTGATATGCTCCTCGATGCGGGATGTGAACACGTCGGTATTTGTATCGCTGACGATCGCTGGAGATTTGAATCCGTGCGCGTCGATATACTCTTTCATCTTGATCTCGGCTGTGTTATCAACAACACATTCATCGGTGAGAAGTGAGTGAACCTTTCCGCATACGCATGATTTTAATATTGCTGTTACGTTGTCAAACATTCCTGTGCTCCTTATATGTAAATATTATTTATATATCGGTGTTCTAACACGGGTGACATGTGAATAATATGTTCCATAACCTGATCAGACATACGGCAATGGAGGTCAATTATGTTCATATGTACTGTCCGCGCAAATACACTCAAATTCTTTTCCGTTATCGCTGTGTCAATTGCGGCACTGTGCGCGATAATCCTTATGGTTCCCGAATACACGCCCGTCTCCACGAAAGCGATCATGGCGGAAGCGGAAAAATACAGCTACGACAAGATAAAAACGGTCGATGATGTTGTATCTTTTCTCGCGCAGTTTGGGTGGGAGGTAGAAAAAACGCCCGTTGAAGAGGTAAAAATCAAGATTCCGGCTGAATTCGACAAGGTGATGAACTCATACAACGAACTTCAGCGCAAGCAGGGACTCGATCTGTCGAAATACCGCGACCGTGAAGTAACACGATACACGTTCAAGGTAACAAACTACCCGGACTACAACGGATCGGTCATGGCGAATGTGATCGTGTACAAGAAAAAGGTAATCGGAGGGGATCTGTGTTCCACGGATGTCACGGGATTCATATGCGGATTCGACGGGATTATTACAAAGTAAATTATAGCACAAGTCGGACATATTTGCAATATTCGGCATACAAAAAATGGGGTATCCGCGATCTGAAGATACCCCATTATATTTATTACATATTATTACATATTATTACATCTGTATAAGCACGTCACAGACACTTTCCGCATGCGGCGGCTTAATCTCACCTGTCCTCTGCGCATATTCGATCACGACCGAAACAAAGCTGAAGAAAAAAACCTGTCGGCCTCATCTTCGCTGAAAGTCCGCTTGACCGAATATGCGTAAACTTTGTCGATATAGTTTTCCACGATTCTGTTTTCCATACTATCTCACCTGCTTTCGTCTATAAAGTGTCAAAACAGGAATCCTCATTGGGTAAAAATGAAAATAATCTCAATTTTTTATAAAAGTCGTGTCAGCTCCGTGATATCGTTGATCAGAATACCGTCCGGCTCGAGAGAAACCACGCGGCGCAGATTTTCTTCCGATGTGATTCATGCATCCGGTGCACCCTCACCCATGATCATCACCCACAGCTCGCATCCGGCGGAACGGACAAGCGCGATGTTCTCTTCATTAAGCCAGCTTTCCCAGAGTCTGATATAGTCCACTCCCGCTTCGGCAAATGCGGAAATATCATCCGGCGACGGCATAAAAGCGAGAATCTTTGCGTCAGGGACGATTTTTCTGATATTGCGTACAGTTTCTGCCGAGTGAACGCCGTAGACAACTTTATCGGAATAATCATATTCTTTGATAACCGCGATCAGGTCTTCGATGATGCTGTCTTCTTTTATGTGAATCAGGATCGGTCCGACTCCGCAGGCGAGATAATCGTCGAAAAGATGCGCGGGATATGCTCTGTTGTCTTTATGACGAAGTGCGAGGAACTCTTCAGCAGTCATATCTCCGACTCTCTTGGCTGATCCGAAAACACGCCCGAGATCGGAATCATGCGTAACGGCTATTTTTCCGTCTTTTGTATACCTTACGTCGATTTCGACAAGATCCGCGCCGTTCTGCATTGCAAGCTTTGCTGATGCGATAGTCTGTTCCGGATAAACGGTCGGACCGCTGCGATGTGCGATGATTTTCATATGTGTATCTCCTTGGATTTTAAGATTTTGCCGGCTGATATCATAAACATATTAAATATGAGTCAGCATCGGTGCTGTGAAAACGGTAAAACAAAAAGCCCACCGCATCTGGTGAGCTTTCAGTTTTTCATGACCCGAGGGGGAATCGAACCCCCGTTACTGCCGTGAAAGGGCGGTGTCTTGAC
>CAZPPN010000162.1:0-5470 GCA_964588425.1 uncultured Ruminococcus sp.
AATATCCGTGATGAGCTGGAAATCAAAGATAAAGGCGAAAAGCTCGGACTCATAGCAACCGGCGGACTTGCTCAGAAAATCATTCCTTATACACGCAACAAGTTCATTTACGATGAAACCCTTACTCTTTCAGGTGCTGTGTATCTCTATCGCAAAAACCTGCAAAGATAAAATTTTGTTATAATACAGCTACGGCTATATTATAAATTATGCGGCCGCATCTTACCGTTTTTTCATATTTAAGGAAGACAGCGACCCGAAAACGGAGGTAAAATATGAAAAATTCCCACAAAAAAATCCTGAAGCTCACTCAGGCTGCGTTCTTGTTTGCGCTCATCGTAGTTCTGCAGATAATTACGTACTTCATCAAGCTCGGTCCGTTCAATCTCTCGTTCGTGCTTGTCCCGATCGTAGTCGGCGGATTCATCCTCGGTCCTAAGTACGGTACTGTACTCGGCGCTGTATTCGGACTTGTAGTAACAATCGTATCCGCAATGGGTATGGACGGCGCAGGATTCATCCTGTTCAGCGCAAATCCCGTATTCTGCACGCTTATTTGTGTTCTCAAAGGCGCAGCAGCCGGATTCGTACCTGCAATGATTTACAAAGCCATCACAAAGAACGGAAAATTCAAGCCTCTGGCTATGTTCCTTGCAGCAGCTTCGGCTCCTGTTATGAACACCGGTATTTTCTGTCTCGGAATGGCTGTGTTCTATAAGGATATTCTTTCACAGTGGGCAGGCGGAACAAATCTTCTCATCTACACAATCACAGGTCTTGTAGGCATCAACTTTATTTTCGAGCTTGTGCTCAACCTTGTACTCTGCCCTGTAATCGGCGGTACAATGACACATATTCTGAAGCGAAAAAAGAAATAAACATAAAGATCCCGCTGTTCAGCACTTGATATGCCGTCAGCGGGAATTTTTAGTTAAAATTTAATTATTCTTTGTACTCGATTATCACTTTACGGCACTCGCCGCATTTGTGGGCGTGGACCGTCCTCTTGAGACAGCATGGCGCCGCTGGGTTTCTATTCTTTCGCTTCTCATGGAATTATTCTCCGATTATTCAAATTCATAACCGAGTTCTTTCATGTCGGACTCAAAGAAGTCGAACATATGAACTCCGTCATCTTTCTTGTATCTTCCGACTGAATCGGGACGCATTTCGATCTTTGCAATCGGGATTCCGAGATAGTCGGAGATTCTTGCGATTGTGTTGTCCTGATCAAATACCATGTCCTCAAACTTTACGGAAAGTGTATTCTTGGGTGCAGGTGTCGCACGGACGATTTCACGCTGATACAGCCAGCTTATTGCACGGTTGTGACGAACATCATCGGTCTTGTCGTAATTTACGCCAAATGCGTTGAGATCGTCTGTAAGATGGTCACCGAGGATGCAGTCACGGGGGTCGCGTACCCAGAAGATGTACTTGATTTCAGGAAACATTCTTACGATCCAGGGATATACAAGAGTTGTCTCGGGAATCTTCCATCCCTTGTTCTCGGCAGGAGAATTGAGTACGGAGTGGAGATACTCTTCGATAAGTGTTTTGAATTCCGTGGGAATCGGGCAAGTATTGACTCCGGAGAAATCCCATTTGTTGTTTCCTTCGTATTTTACATATTCAGCAAAAACACGGCAGGCATCGTACATTTTCTCAGGCGGAAGAAGGTCTCCCGAAACATTGAGCGGCTCACCCATGAAGACTCCGCTGGCTGAAAGTGTATGTGATATTGAACGTGTGCCGGAATGTCCGCGGCCGATAACTGTAATAAGCATATTGAAAGATCCTTTCAGATTTATATAAATATTTATTTGATTTAAGTTTATCACAACTTATCGGATGTGTCAATATAATTGTAAAACGGAGCGCGGAAAAATAAAAATTTTGCATTCTGACGTTTGTTTCAATTGCACTATTTCGCATTATTTGATTTGTGTAAAGTTACAAAATTTTATATTATTAACGATTTGCGCTCATTTTCGATGCTTTTTGTGATATAATGTAAAAAATATCAATTAATTCTGCGAGGTTATTATGAAAAAACTGCTGACCGGAGCTGCTTATCACGGTAACCGTATGCTTCATCATGCTGAGGCTGATATGCGTGATATGGCACGGAATCATATGAATCTTGTCGTGCATATGTTTTCACATACAGACTGGGATCGTCATTGCCGCGTAATGCGTGACATGGTTGCTCTTTCGGAAGACGCAGGACTTGAGGTTTGGATCGACAACTGGGGACTCGGCGGACCGCCCGGGGATAAGTCGCACGTGCTTGCAATGTACCCCTCCGCTCATCAGTATTATTCCGACGGAGAAATGCTCCCGAATCACGCTTGTATGAATTCCCCTGACTTCAGAAAATTCATACATGAGTGGGTTGATGCTGTTCGGTATATCGGAGGAAAGACAATTTTCTGGGATGAACCTCATATTCCAATGAAGGATGACGGTACTTTCGCCTGTGCCTGCCCTGCCTGCCGCAAAAAGTTCGAAGAAATGTTCAACAAACCCATGCCGGACAAGATAGACGCCGATGTTGAGGAATTCCGTACAGCCACCATCGTTGATTATATGCGTGACGTATGTGATTACGCCGCATCCAAGGGTATCAAAAATACTGTCTGCGTAATGCTCGGTCAGAATATTGGCATCAATCTTGATACAATCGACAGGCTGTGCTCTATTCCCACTCTTGACAATATCGGAAGTGACCCGTACTGGATTTACTCCGACAAGAGTGCATACGAATATGTCTATACCGGAGCACGCAGGAATATTGAGATAGCCGATCGGTTCGGTAAGGATCATAACATATGGATTCAGGCATTTGACAATCCGCGCGGACGTGAAGAAGAAATCGTTCAGGCAGCGGAAGCCGCATATGATGCCGGAGCACGGACAATCATTGCATGGGGATATTACGGAAGCATCTCAAACGATTATTCCGCAAAGAATCCGCATCTTGCCGCTGCAAAAATCAATGAAGCATTTGCAAGAATCCGGGAATTTGAAAGAGACCGAATTCTTGCCGAAAACAGAAAAAAATATATGAAATAAAAATATATTAAAAGCAAACCAGGAGGTAACTAATTATGAAAATGAGAGTTATGTACGCATCTAAGAAAGGCAAGCTGATTACTTTTGCAGACGCAATCGGACAGGCTAACGGATGCCTCGTAAACGATATTCCCCCGGCATATCCCGCAGACAAGGAAAGACTCGTTATCCTTGTTCTCACACTCAAGGGCGCTCCGGATGATAAGGTAAGACGTTTCTGCAGCGAGCTTACACCTGCAAGAACACAGAACGTTGCGCTTGTTGTTGACGGCGAAAAGGATTCTTCCGCTGAAAAGCAGATCAAGCAGGTACTCAAGGAAGCAGGCACAAACGTAATTGACGATACATACTACGTAAAGTGCGGTATTTTCGGCAAGAAGATCTCCCTTGAAGAACGTCAGGCAATTGTAGACTGGTCCAGAAAGATCCAGGAAATTGTTTCCGACTGATAAAAACAGCATAAATAATCCGCGTGTAACGGAAAATTTTCCGGAAATACGCGGATTTTTTTGTAAAAACCTATTGCTGTTTCAGACATGATGTGATATAATAACACCGTTCGATTGACACGGCCCGTTGGTCAAGCGGCTAAGACAACGCCCTCTCACGGCGTAAACGGGGGTTCGATTCCCCCACGGGTCATTAAGAGACTTGCCTTGTGCAGGTCTTTTTTTGTTTTATGCGAGTCTGTTTTATATCCATTTTCAACCTGTGGTTGATTTGCGTCTGCTGATCTCAATAATTATACTATTGATAGTTGAATTTCGTTATGCTATAATGTACTCGCAGGATAGCTATCTCTGAATCATTATTATTTGGAGGAAAATATGTTGGATCAAAAATTATTCGGCGAAAAACTTCGTAAACACAGAAAAATCCGCGGAATGACACAGGAAGAAGTCGTCGAAAAAATTGGAGTGTCGGCTCAGGCTGTTTCAAAATGGGAAGCCGGTGACTGTCTGCCCGATTGTTTCAATCTGAAGGCTATAAGTGAGGTTTACAGAATTTCAACCGATGTGCTCCTTGAAACCGAATCCGACGGTGATATTGATATCGTTGCAGACAAAATTGAGCAGATCTGTACGGAATTTATATGGGCAAGCGCTAACCGGGAACGTTATGAAAGTAATCTCCGCAAAGAGCTTGGTGATGATCTCTGGAAAATGTGGAAAGGAATATATTTCTCTGAAATAGGCAACAGAGAGCTCCAGGAAGCAAGCAAGAATAACGGAAATCTTCGCATATCGGGTAATTACGGATTAAAAATATGGGATAACGACGGTGTGGCTTGTGTGATAAAGTCGGGTCTTGTAAAAGAGTTTCCACTCTCTTCAAGTTTTGGAGCTGATGTTATAACCGAGCTTTGCTCAGAAGAAGCCCGGAAGCTGATCAACGCGCTTAATTGCCAATTACCGATTTCCAAAAATGATATCATCGAAAAAACAAACATTGAACTTAGCAGGCTCAATGAATTATTGCTTCTCTTTACCGAAAACAGAATAATAGAATTTATTTCAGACAAAAGAATATCAGATGTCAGCGGATACAAAATCAGCGGTCACTGCGGAATAGTTGCTTATATGGTTTTCGCCGCGATTCATATTCTGAACAAACAGAATTACAGCGTATCTGAGTTTTTCCCGCTCAATCAGAATGATATCTCTCCCCCGTTTCTTTCGGGGGTTCTTTTGGTATTCAGTTTGTCAGCGCAGACCGAACAGACGACATATACCGCCGCAAATAACGGTATCGCAAGAACCGGCATGACAAAATCATCAAACACCCGGTTCACAAGTGATGCAATGCTCATACATAATATAGGACTGAGGTGACAGCGTAAGGATGCTGCGATTCCGGTGCCTGTGATTTTTCCGAGCTTATAGATACTCGCGGCGAGGTTCCCTATTTCGCATATCCATACAGCCGCTATGTATCCCCAAATTCCCATAATGGGAGTAAGAAGCAGAACTAAAATCAGACCGCCTGCCGAATCTATGATATTGATCTTCATTACATATACCTGTTCTCCCAGTCCTTTCAGAAGCGCGTCAACAGCGGTATCCAGATACATGAACGGCACAAGACAGCCGAGAGCCAAAGTATATACCGCCGCTTCACTTGAATTATAGATCATCAGACCGAGATGCTCTGCAAAATTCACGAATATTCCGCACGCGCATACCGAAAAAGATGCCGAATATCGATATACCTTTTCGGTCAGCTTTGTAATACCTTCAGTATCTCCGAGAGCGTGTCTTTCCGATATTTCAGGTATCAGAAGCGAGGTGAACGAACCGATTACGGCGTACGGAAACATAACAAGAGGAAATGCTATTCCCTGCAGAAGTCCGTAGGATGCCAGCGCTTTGTCGGAAGATAATCCGCTTTTCCTCAG
>CAZPPN010000163.1:0-3427 GCA_964588425.1 uncultured Ruminococcus sp.
GCAGAAAAAAGATGACCCGAAAGAAGCTCTCTGAACTAATTGGCGTACGCCCCAACACTATTGGTGATTTATATAACGAAAAAGTCAGAAAAATCGATTTGGATCTACTGGACAGAATGTGTACTGTTTTAGAGTGCAGCGTTTCTGATTTGCTTGAACACGTCACGGAAACAGAGGATGAGTAAAATGAATGGATTGTCGTTGTTTGCGAATGTTGGAATCGCAGAAACATATCTAAAAGATGTTGGAATTGAGATTGTAGTTGCCAACGAGTTACTGGACGAACGCGCCCGTTTTTATCAAGATGTATACCCTGAATGCAATATGATTTGTGGCGATATACAGGATCAAACAGTATTTGAATCCGTATATGAAGCGGCCAAAGCACGCAATGTTCGATTTATCATTGCTACCCCTCCGTGCCAAGGCATGAGTCCGGCAGGAAAAAAAGACCCCAAAGATGCGCGAAACAATCTGATTACAAGTGCTGTCGAAATGATTGAAAGACTGTTGCCCGATTTCGTGTTGATCGAAAATGTTATGCAGGTACTGAAAACCAAAATATATTATGACGGAGAATACATCCTCATACCTGAATATTTAAAAAAGCGCTTAGGAGATCAGTACAATTTCAATAATACCCCCGTAATTGACTCAAAATTTTACGGTGTCCCGCAGCAACGAAAGCGTGCCATCTTCTTGCTTTCAAAAAAAGATACTGGTGTACATTGGGAGTTCCCTGCCAAGGACGAAGTAATGGTTACATTGCGTGACGCAATCGGTGATCTCCCATCATTGGACCCCTTGGTCAAAGAAGAAGAATACCGCCATACCTTCCCGGAGTACGAAGCCAAGCGTCAAGCAGGATTAGCCATTTCAAAATGGCACTGCCCTCGTGAACACGTTTGGAGGAATGTAGAAGTAATGATGCACACTCCCGAGGGTCAGAGCGCGCGTAAAAATCCTGTCTACTTCCCAAAGAAAAAGGACGGATCGATGGTTGGCGGTGCGTTGCGTACCTATATGCGCATGGAGTGGGATCGACCTGCACCGACTATTACTGCATATAACCACACTATTTCATCATTTCAAAATGTACATCCTGGCAGACCCACCGATCAAGAAGGTATTTACTCTGATGCCCGTGTTCTTACTATTTTTGAACTAATGCGTGTTATGACGCTGCCCGATGATTGGAACATCCCTACATGGGCAACACCGCAGTTGATCAGGCAGGTTATCGGAGAAGGCATCCCGCCACTGTTAATAAAGAAACTGGTTGCTCAGTTGAACCTGTCTACGGAGGCAAATGAATGATTAGAGCAGTATCGCTATTTTCAAATGTCGGAATAGCTGAAACATATTTTGAAGAGATTGGCGTCCATGTGGCTGTTGCAAATGAATTGCTTCCGCAGCGTGCTGATTTTTATAGACATTTATATCCTAATACTCAAATGATTACCGGTGATATCACGGATTCCACAGTGTACCAATCTGTTATAGATGCGGCAAGACAGGGACCCGTTGATTTGCTCATTGCAACGCCACCCTGTCAAGGAATGAGCATTGCCGGCGAGATGAATCCCTACGATGAGCGCAACAGTCTCGTCAAATATGCCATAGATGCAGTACTGGATTTAAGGCCAACTTTCGTATTAATTGAGAACGTACCCCAACAACTTACCACTCCAATCAGTTATGAAGGAACGGAAATAACCATTCCGCAGTATATCGAAAAACGACTTGGAGAATTCTATAACATTAACAAAGAAAAAGTCTTGGATACAATGGACTACGGCGTACCTCAGATGAGGCGTAGAGCAATTTTCCTATGTGCAGATAAAAAAACTGGAATCCAGTGGGAATTCCCACCCAAGGACACTAAAATTGTTACTCTTGCAGATGCCTTTGACGGTGTTCCTGATTTGTGGCCTAACATTAAAGAGAAGGAGTACCGTGACCGTCTTCCGCGTAACTCCGATGAGGCGTTGTCTTTTCATAAGTGGCATCAGCCAATGACCCACGTTTGGCGAAATGTTGAGTGTATGTTGTATACCCCTACTGGCAATACGGCGTACGATAATCCTGTTCATTATCCTAAGAAAGTTAACGGTGAAAGAGTTAAGGGGTACGATACCGCATACCACAGAATGTTTTGGGATAAACCTGGCTCTACCATCACTACCTATAATTTCAGAATAGGATCCCAGAACAATGTTCACCCCGGGCACCCTTGGAAGAAGGACGAAAACGGTGATATGATGTATACCAACCCTCGCGTCCTCACAATTTATGAGTTACTGATTGTATCCAGTCTTCCGACCACATGGAACATTCCAGAATGGGCAACGGACAATTTGATTCGCACGGTAATTGGCGAGGGTATACCACCGCTTCTTATTAAGAAACTGATTCAACAGATCCTGTAAGTCATAAGGAGGGACGATATGGACGTTACAAAGAATTATAACAAAACGATACTCCAAACGAGTTTCACAAGTTTGGAATCGATCTATTATCTATTGCAGGTCGTGAAACAAAACCAGCCAATGACTTCTGCTGACGGCAAAAACACAATTTTCCCTGTTGCCCGCGCCAGAATCGCACAGGCTCGCGGTGGAGAATGGTCTGAAGAAAACCGCGATACCCACGCCGAATTGACCCTGAAAGAAATGCGTTTTATTCGTTATACTGACGAGGCTGAAACCATCTTTGAGGTTTCGGATAGCGGAAACGAGTTTCTGAACGCTTTCCATCTGGTTGAAACACCAACTGATACTGGCAAAGTAACATTGTCGTTAGAAGACAATCTTTCTCTCGATCAGAAAAACCAAATGCTTCTGGATATTTTGATCAGAATATCTGTCGTCAATAGCACATACGGTCGAAACATTCGTCCTTACCTTGTGCTGTTTAAACTGCTTACAGAGCCTGAACTGGAAGGGTATATTTCCAAATCCGAATGGGCCTGCTTTATTAACAGTTCTGAATATTTGGTGGATGCACAGTACCCTCAAATCAGAGATCGGATTGTTGAGTTCCGCAAGAATGATGAGGAATGTGAACCCAAGAAGAGTGATCGCATTCTTACTCGCTTGGTACTGTGGAAAGTTCTCGATAGGGTAAATATTCCTTATGAATCACAGGCGTGCTTCTGTCTAAATGAAGATTTTTCTCGTGTGGTCGAAGTGAATATGCTGCAAGGAAGAGTTGCTCTGTCCGCTTCAGTTGATCACGAAGAAGAAACGGAAACCATTGATTATGATGCACAGGATCGGTTAGATGGCGGCGTAAACATTTTGCTCTACGGTGTACCCGGTTCAGGAAAAAGCTGGACTATCGAACACGAATACTGCAAGTCTGGTACAAACGTGGAACGTTTGGTATTCCATCCCGATTATACCAATGCAGATTTTGTGGGACAGAT
>CAZPPN010000163.1:3437-5460 GCA_964588425.1 uncultured Ruminococcus sp.
GGACAGATTCTGCCTGTAGTTGATCCCGTAGATAAGCAGGTTACCTATGAATTTACCCCTGGTCCATTTACGAACATACTTCGTAATGCATACACTCATCCGCAACGGAGATATATTCTCATTATCGAAGAAATCAACCGTGGTAATGCCCCTGCTATATTTGGTGATGTGTTCCAGTTGCTCGACAGAACCGTTGCACCTAAAACATCGGATGGAATCACTTATCCCGCAGGAACCAGTGAATACGGTATCACAAACGGAAATGTGGCCAAGGTCGTATATGGCGATGAAACTCACAAGGTTCGTATTCCGTCCAATCTGTCGATCTTGGGCACAATGAATACGTCCGACCAAAATGTCTTTACCCTTGATACTGCATTCCAGCGCAGATGGAGAATGAGACTTATTGAAAATACGTTCTTTAATGTCCGCACTTCTCTTGCGCAGGCTGAAATTCTTGATACCGGGGTAACCTGGAGAAGGTTCTGCGAAACGGTTAACGATATCATCATTGGCAACAAACCCAAAATGGCATCCGCCGAGGACAAGCGCCTTGGTGTCTATTTCGTTCATGAGAACGATCTTAAATTTGATGATAGAGCCAAAGCAAAATCACCGCACACAAATTTCGCTTCAGAGTACAACGAACTACTGAAAGCCGAAATAATGAACGGTACGCCGGAGGATGCTGCTCGCCTTGCCGAAGTGCGCGAAGCCCTCATGCAGATTCGTATCTTCCCGGAAAAGGTAATTAAGTATCTTTGGGATGATGCCTTTAAGTTTAACCCCGAAGCTCTGTTTGATACCGACAATATGGACAGCCTGGAAAAGGTGATTCGCACATTTGTACTCAGCCAAGGACATGAGCGTTTCAAAATTTTCAGATCTTCTGTTCAGCAGAAGCTGTACCCCACTCAGCAGTAATTCAGACACCGTAAAAGGAGGTGGTCATCGATGGACTTAACCAAAAATCTGCGTCAGCGTTGTCATGTTAACACCAACGAGGACGGTGATAGCTTCGTGGGTGTTAAAGCGGACACTGATGATGCCGTGATTTATTTTCCTCTTGGATACCAGTTGCCGGACAATGACGATGACCTGCGTGTTGATATCAACAACCTTTTCGGTGTGTTGGCAGCCTTTATGAAAGAAGATCGTGTAATTGAGGCTTCTAAGTTCGAAGCCCCCCAGACGGTCGATTTCCCAATCCATGCATATCTGACCGTTATACGCGATTTCCTTCATAATGCTCGCTACTACATGGAAACAGATCCCATATATAAAACTGATACCAAGGGGCGAACCTCATGGACACGAACAATCAGAGAGCAACGTCCTTTGGTACAAAAGAACGGTTCATTGATTTTCACCAGTATGACCGTGCGCTCTTCCACGCCGAACACCAATAAGGAAATCACACAGATTCACAAGTTCTGTGTCTATGAGGCCTTTGAAAAAATGGGGTGGTTGTATGTGCCTTTCATGCCGGAACAGCCCGGAAACCACCCAACCATAAAAGCGTCAATTGCTATCCTAACCAAGAAGCTCAGTACCACTAACAATGACAACGAGCAGAAATTGTTTGGTGCGATGCGTTCCATGCTTGAATATATGGATAAGCATAGCAAAGACACGCAGTACTTCTTCGGTACTGATCGTTTTGATGTTGTATGGGAGAAAATGATTGACAAGGCCTTCGGCGTTGAGGACAAAGATCGCTATTTCCCTCGAACAAGATGGTTGCTCAAATATGGGCAGGATCGTGAGAAAACGCCTCTCTATCCTGACTCTGTCATGATTTACGGTGACCACTATTATGTGCTTGATGCAAAATGCTACCGCTACGGATGGACCGGCAATCCAGACCATCTTCCGAACGGTACGGACATCAATAAACAGATTACATATGGTGAGTACATTGAGAGGGCACATAGCATCCCCAACGAGAGAGTGTTCAACTGCTTTATTATGCCCTTCAACCAGGCAGACAACCTCTTTGGGATCACCGATACTGTTGGAAATA
>CAZPPN010000164.1:0-5446 GCA_964588425.1 uncultured Ruminococcus sp.
TTTGCAGAATGCCGTAAATGCGCGGTGAGCTTCATAGAGGTCTGTCTTTGAGATGATCTCAAAAGGTGCGTGCATTGAAAGTACGGGAACTCCGATATCAACCGTGTCGATATTACGGTTTGCGATATACTTTGCAACTGTTCCGCCGCCGCCCATGTCTACCTTACCGAGTTCTGCTGTCTGCCAGATTACTCCTGCGTCGTCGAAAATCTTTCTGACATAACCGACGAATTCGGCAGATGCATCGCTTGTACCGCCTTTTCCGCCCGATCCTGTATACTTTGCGAGACCGAGACCGCAATGGAGAACTGCGGAGTTTCTCTTTTCGGACACTTCGGGATAGTTGGGATCATAGCACGCAGCTACATCGGCAGAGAGACACTTGGAGTTCATTCTTACAACATTTGTATTGCCGCCGAGATTCTTTGCAAGCTCGTCGATGATATCGAAAAGAAGGCTGCACTGCATTCCTGTTACGCCGTCGCTTCCTGTTTCTTCTTTGTCGGCAAGAGCTGTGATACATGTATGAGCGGAATCCGCAGCGTCAAAGAGAGCTGTAATCGCGGGATATGCGCATACTCTGTCGTCATGACCGTAAGAACCGATAAGCCATCTATCAAGACCTACGTCAACGGAATTCTGCGCGGGAACGATGCAAAGCTCTGCGCTCATGAAGTCAGCTTCGGTGATACCGTACTTTTCGTTGAGAAGGATCATAATATTGAGCTTGATTTTTTCGTCAGCGGGTGTCAATGTGCCGTCTTCTTCAAAATAAGGTGCGGATCCGAGAACAACATTGAGGCCTTCGCCTGTGAATGCCTGACCGAGAGGCTTGGAATTCTGATCCTTTGCGAGATGCGGAAGAAGGTCTGTAATGCAGAATACGGGATCGCCAGCTTCATCACCGATGCGGATGTCTACTGTTTCGCCGTCTGCCTTAGTCACAACGCCGTGGAGAGCGAGCGGAATTGTAGCCCACTGATATTTTCTGATACCGCCGTAGTAATGTGTCTTGAAGTATGCTACTCCGTCATTTTCAAAGAGAGGATGCTGTTTGAGGTCGAGTCTGGGAGAGTCGATATGAGCAGCGCAGATTCTTACGCCGTTTTCGATATTTTCCGTACCTACTTTGATCGCAAAAAGAGCTTTGCTGCGGTTATTGAGATAGAGCTTGTCGCCTGCGCTGACCTTGTCACCGAGCTTGTATTCTTTGTAGCCCTCTTTTTCGAGGATTTCAATTGTTGCCGAGACTGCTTCACGTTCTGTTTTTGACTTATCAAGCCATTCTGTGTATTTCTTTGCGTATTCCTTGGCTGCATCGAGTTCTTCTGTATTCTTCAGTTCAAATGCTGTTTTCTTCTTATAGAAAAGTTCTTCCTTTAACGCCTGTCCTTTTGTCTTTTCGCTCATGATATAAAATCCTTTCGTTTTATTTCGATATCGTTTTAATTATCATCATAGTAAAGGGCATGGTACATATCAATCTCGTACTCAACCTCTTCTACATAGTTTTTCACGGATTCGACCGGAATATTTACAAGATTTCCGTTTGCATCCGTGTTTTCGTCATCAAGCATCCAAAGCTCGACTGTCGACTCACCTGCTTTGCATATCGCGAGTACAGTCTTCCAGCGGTTATACTTGGTATAAAGGTGGGAGAGCATATATGTACCGTAGCGGATATTGGTCTCGGGATCATAGAGGATACCTGTATCAAGCTCTTCCTTTGTGATCGAAAGAAGCCAGCGGAATGACTCGGGAGATATCTGCATCAGACCGATTTTTCCGTCTTCCGACACAAAATTGCTCCGGAAATTACTTTCTTTCAGCATGACGCCGTAGATTATATATTCGGGAACTCCGTATTCTGCCGCGTATTTGCTGACATATTCGCTGTATTCCCTCGGGTGTTTTTTCAGATCAACACTGTGACCTATGCTTTGGTATATATACCCTATTATAAGAGAAAGTGCAAGTATTGCTATGATTATTGCGCTTCGCTGTGCTGCGTTCTTAAATTTCATTGTTATATTCTTTTCGGTAAATCTCGTTAAATATGTCCGCGCATTCTTTCACACGTGCGATGAGAGTGGGTTTATCGGTATCGTTTGAGATAACATACTCGGATCTGTCCTCAAGCTCTTCGCGGCTCTTCTGCGTTCTCAGACGCTTTACGGCATCTTCTTCTGATATGCAGTCACGCTTCATGATACGTTCGAGTATGATATTTTCCGGCGCTGTGACGCAGAGTGTTGTACGGCATAGTTTATGAAATCCGCTTTCGTAAAGAAGAGGAGCGTCGATCAGTATGATATTATGACCGCCTGATGCAAGCCGATCCGCTGTCTCGAGTGTTTTCTTCAATATATGCTTGTGAGTGATGCTGTTCAGATCATCGAGTGCCTGACGGTCACCGGAGAACACGATTTCACGCATTGCAGGACGGTTCAGCGAATTATCCGGCGAGATAACAACTGTGCCGTATCTTTCGATAAGCTCAGCCATGCAGGGCGAGATTTCTGCCGACGGTCCGGTGATTTCTCTGTAAACTGCGTCTGTGTCAATTGAGGGAATCCCGAAACTTTCGAAAATTGAGGATACATATCCTTTTCCCGATCCGCTTCTTCCGCACAGTCCGACAAGCATTATGTTTTCTGACATTCCGGCATCTCCTTTATTAAAAATATCATATTTAATATTTAATATATTTTAAAATTCGTGTACAATTTAGATGCCACAAAATCATTTTGCCATGAGTAAAATGATTGCTTGCAAGGGCATTTTTGCGACGACGTCAATTGACACAGCGATCAAAAGACCGATAAAAGTCGAAAGGCTTTTAGGAATTTTATATAATAAAATTCCGTATGTGTCAATTATAAAATTAGTGTACGATTTAGAGACCAACTATTTCAACTGAAATTTTTTATCCATATAAAAACTTCTTCTACAGCCGGCGTTATTTCTATTTCATTCCCATTCAAAATGTTGTTTCCGCAGGGTTTCTTTGCACTTTCCCCTACTAGTTGAGGTTCATGTCCACCATAAGGAAAGGTTCTAAGATACGCTACACCGCCATTTTCTTTAATCTTATTAACAAAATTCCTTGTAACTTCATATGAAACAGTTTCATCATCTATGCAATGCCAGAACTTTACCGGAACGGGATACATTTCAGCTTTCTTATTTTTTGCCGGATTATATCCTGATATTTTTTTCTCATCATAGATATATTCACCTAATTGATCAGTATCCAATCTATAAATTTTACCTAATGCAAATTTAGGCAATCCGTCACTCCAAGGATGCAAAAAGATTTGATTATATGTGTCAAGCACCGGACAAAAAGCTGAGTGTGCTATTACAGGAATCATTCCGCTTAAAACCAAATTTGTACTACTTATTCCACCCATAGACCCGCCGTGTACAAACACTTCCGGTTTTAAATTGAAGTTTTCAATACAATAATGATATGCCTTGACATAACTCCTAATTGCGATAGGGCTTCCTATATTGTTACGAATATCTATATTGTTTTCTTCAGCATATTTAGACGGCAAACCGTTAACATCCATCACAGCATATCCGTTTGCAACGAGGTATTCAGTCAATGCTTGATGTTCAACTTGCGAGTCATCAGTTGTGACCGTTCCTCCAGCGCCATGGCAATTAATTACTAATCTGGTCGCATCACCTTGCTCGGTGTAAGTGCTTGGAAAAATAATAAAACCATTATCTTCATAAAGCTGTTCAAAATCTTGTAGTTCGTCTGTAATTATATTTTCATTAGGTAAATTACAGTTGACAGAAACTGAAAATCTGTGAATGTTATTATACACAACAAAGTCACCTCAAAATCCCATATGTATCAAGTATATCATATTTTGCTTTTCTTTTCAATATGATTTTGTTAATTTGCGGAAACATAGCTTATTTTGATAAAAGCACAAGATCAGCACCGATTATGATGCTGATCTGATGGTTTTACGCAAGTATTGATTTTATATCTTCAAACATATCGACGCTTCTCTTCAGAATACCGTGCATATGTGCGATCGCTATGCCGTAATTCGTGATCGGCACTCCGCAGTCAACGGAATGTCTGATTCTGTACTGCATCTCGCGTTCGTTGAGTGTACATCCGCCGCAATGGATAACAAGCGAGTATTTTGAGAGATCATCCGGGAATGTTCCGCCGGACGTAAACTCAAAGTTTATTTCTTTGCCCGTATGCTTCTTTACCCATGCGGGAATTTTCACGGTTCCGATATCCTCGCACTGACGGTGGTGTGTACATCCCTCAGAGATCAGCACGGTATCGCCGTCTTTGAGCGTATCGAGTTTTGCGGCACCTTTTACTGCCTCTGCGAGATTGCCTTTATACCTTGCGAAAAGAATGGAGAAAGATGTAAGCGGAATATCTTCGGGCACGTCTTTCGATACTCTGCCGAATGCCTGTGAATCTGTTATAACAAGCTTCGGCGGATTCTTCATAGATGCAAGTGTTGATTTCAGTTCCGTGTCGCGTGTTACGACGGAAACTGCGCCGGAATCGAGGATATCACGGATTGTCTGCTGCTGAGGGAGGATAAGTCTTCCCTTCGGGGCTGCCGAATCTATCGGAACAACAAGCACGACCGTATCATTCCGATCGATAAGATCTGCTACGATTCTTTTGCCGTTTGTTTCGTTTTTCACAAGAGACACGATTTTTTCTTTCAGTTCCGTGATATTCGTACCGTTCTTTGCGCTGACAGCGATTGTGTTTTCGGGAATTTCGGGAAGATCATCTGAAATGTCGGCTTTGTTCAAGGCAATGATAAAAGGGATTTTCTTTGCTTTGAAGATCTCAATCAGAGTGTTGTCCATGTCGGAGAGACCTTTATTTATATCGGCAACGAGAACCGCGATGTCGGTATAGTTGATTACCTGCTTTGTTTTCTTGATCCTGAGTTCTCCCAGCTCCCCTTCATCGTCAAACCCGGGGGTATCAATAATCACAACGGGCCCGAGCGGCAGAAGCTCCATAGCTTTCTTGACAGGGTCGGTTGTTGTTCCCTTTACATCGGAAACGACAGACAGATCCTGCCCTGTGACAGCGTTGACAACACTTGATTTTCCCGCGTTGCGCATACCGAAAAATCCGATATGGATTCTGTCGGCGGATGCTGTTTCGTTAAGTCCCATACGTTCTCCTTTGTATTATCAGAATCTGAAATCGCGGCGGTTGGAGTTCTTGATTTCCTTGATATTATCTTCTGCGATGAGGCGTACTTTTTCTTTCGGGATCTTGCAGAGTTCGCGGTCAATTAGATCGTATCCGACATCTTTGGTTTCATCGGATGCGTAGTCAACGAGGAACTCTGTGAGTGTCATGAGTGCGTTGGGATGGCAGCAGTTCTGAATCTGACCTGTTTTGCAGAGACTCATGAATCTGTCTCCGGTT
>CAZPPN010000165.1:0-5426 GCA_964588425.1 uncultured Ruminococcus sp.
TTAAGGTTTATGGCGAAGGTGAAGTTTACTACGTTCAGTTCGCTTATAACACAGGCTTCCTCGCAATCATCACGGAAGGTGACTCCCTCGCTTCCCTCATGGCTGAATGCGGCGGTACACTCCATCCGTACAACACAGTATATCCGATGTTCACACCTCGTCCGTCCGACGAATATAACCTCGCAGACTCAATCTCTGTCAGCGGAAGTGCAACATGGACCGTAACTTCCAAGCGTAAGTACACAGGAAGCTACCGTATCAAGTACATCTTCCTCAGAGACCCCGAAGTTTGTGAAGAAAACGGCATCGAGGATTACTACGAAACAGACTGGGTAGGTATGGCAACAGCGTACCGTGACTACCTCACAGAAAACGGCACACTCACTAAGCTCGAAAGTACAAAGGAAGATATCCCGCTCTTCATCGAAACATTCGGTTCTATCGAAACAGTTGAAAGAATTGCGTCCTTCCCGATCACAGTTGACACTCCTCTCACAACCTTCGAAGATGTTAAGACAATGTACGATGAGCTTACTGAAGCAGGCGTCGGCAATGTAAACTTCAAGCTCAGAGGTTACGCGAACGGCGGTCTCGAATACACAATTCCTTACGGCCTTGAATGGACTAAGGTAGTCGGCGGTGCTGACGGATTCGCTGATCTTGCCAAGTATGCGGCTGAAAAGGGATTTGATATCTACCCCGACTTCGACTTTACAGGTGTGGTATGGGATGAACTCTTCGACGGCTTCAGCCTTAAGCAGCACGCTGTAAGAACAATCGACGACCGTTACACAGTAAGAAGAAAGTATGACGCTGCTACACAGAGCTTTGACAAAACTTTCGCGGTTATCGTATCTCCCTCCGTATTCGAACATTTCTACGATCACTTCTCACCTATTTATCTTGAATACGGAAACGACTCAATTGGCGTTTCTTCTCTCGGTTATGACCTCAACTCCGACTTCGACGAAGATGAGCCGTACCACCGCGAGGACTCCAAGGAATTCACGATCGAACTCCTTGAAAAGATGTCCACAGATTACAGCAACGTAATGATAGAAGGCGGTAACGCTTACACAATCAAGTATGCTGACGTAATCCTCAACACATCTCTCACATCCTCAAAGTATAACAGAGCGAGTGAATCCATTCCGTTCCTCGGTTTCGTTTACCACGGTTCCAAGGTATTCACAGGTTCGCCCACAAACATGGAAGGTGACATCAACGTAGCTATCCTCAACGCTATCGAAAACGGCGCGGCTATGTACTTCATCCTTTCCTACCAGAACACAAGCAAACTCAAGGAAGACACTACACTCTCCACTTACTACTCCGTATCCTACGAAATCTGGAAGGACGACCTTGTTAAGTATTACACAATCCTTAACGATGCTACGAAGGATCTCCAGACTTCCTACATCATCGACCATGAATTCATGGACGGCTACCGTATCCCCGATGCAGACGAAGCAGAAGCTGACCGCCTCGCAAGAGAAGCAGAAAAGCTCGCTCAGGCTGAAAAGGAAGCTATTGAAAAGGATAAGGAAGAAAGAAAGGCTCGCCGTGAAGCGCGTCTTGCAGGTGAAGAAATCGAATCCACAGATCTCATCACAGCTGATCCTGAAGAGGCAGTCGAAGGTGAATACAATGAATTCGGTGAACTCATCGTTGAAGAAGAAGAAGAGTTTGTTGTACTCGATAAGTACCTCACCACAAGCGGTTCTATCGTTCGTGTTGAATACGAAGGCGATGTAAACTTCATTCTCAATTACAACTCATTTGACGTAACAGTTGAATTTGACGGCGAAGAATACACAATTCCCGCACTCAACTTCGTCAGAATAGACTAATGAAAGGGGAGCGAATTAATGAACTTAAACATTGACGCCGGAAAAGGCGCAAAGAAACAGAAGATTCAGGTAGATGCTCCTGGCAAAAAGAGAAGACGTTCGGCATCTCTTGACGTTAAAAAAGCAAGAGCCGGCTGGATATTCATTCTCCCCTTCCTTCTTGGTTTTGCCCTCATTTACGTACCGATCGTATTTGACTCAATCAAGTACAGTTTCCACGAGATCAACATTCTCGTCGGCGGCGGTTACGAACTTGAATGGGTAGGTTGGAAGAACTACTCAGACGCACTACTCGTTGATGCGTCATACGTAACAACACTTGTCTCCGGTCTGAAACAGCTTGTAATCGATATTCCATGTATCGTACTCTTCGCGCTGTTCGTAGCGATCATTCTTAACCAGAAGATCCTCGGCCGTGCAGCATTCCGTGCAATATTCTTCATTCCCGTTATTCTTACAACAGGTATCATGGCAAATATCGACGCTCAGAATATGCTCAACTCTTACATGGAAGAGTCCAGCGGTATCGACGACGGTACAGGCCAGCAGTCCGCAGCAGAACAGATCATCTCAGTAATGGATGTCGAGGTTCTCTTTGACAACATGATGATCGGTACAGAAATTACAACATACGTTGTACAGATGGTTAACAATATCTTCAATATCGTTAACCGCTGCGGTGTACAGATGCTTATCTTCCTCTCGTCTCTCCAGTCCATTTCTCCCGCTATCTATGAGTCCTGCTCTATCGACGGCGCGTCCGGATGGGAAACATTCTGGAAGATCACACTCCCGATGGTTAGCCCGCAGATCCTCGTAAACACAGTTTATACGATCATCGACGCATTCACATCATCGGATAACAAGGTAATGGCTTACATTTCTCAGGTTTACGAAAAGGCAGACGGTAACGTACTCAGCTCTGCGATGTCATGGATGTACTTCCTCATAGTTATCCTGATCATCTCTGCAGTAGCAGGTATCCTCAGCTCGTTCGTATTCTACTCGAGAAGAAATGACTAAGAAAGGAGGTACAGATAATGAATAACGCAACACCTAAGGTAACAAAAGAAACCAAGAACAAGATCAAAGTTGAGTTTGACGATCGTACCCCTTTACTTGAAAGATTAAAGGCGAGATTCATCAACCTTTACACAGTAAAGAACATTGTATGGTATCTCTTCAGATTCATCCTTCTCTTAGGTCTTTCCTACGTAATTCTCTTCCCGTTCTTCTCCAAGATTTCTTCATCCTTCATGGCTCCCGAAGACTTCGTTGACGTAACGGTAAGACTTATCCCCAAGCACCCGACACTTTCCACATATGCTGCTATCATCACAGATAACGGATATTTTGAAGCTCTCTTCAACACACTTCTCCTCTCTCTCGTATGCGGTCTCATCCAGACATTCGTCTGCTCGTTCATCGCTTACGGTTTCGCGAAGTTCAAGTTCAAGGGTAACAGTCTCATCTTCCTCTGTGTTATCTTTACAATGGTAGTTCCGCATACTACTCTCCAGCTCTCCATGTTCATGAAGTTCAGATACTTCGACATTCTCGGTATCATCAACTTTCTTGGCGGCGGTCTTATTGATGCAATCAATATCACAGGCGGCGAAACATCGGTTAACTTTATCAACACAAACTGGCCTCTGTACATTCTCTCTCTTACAGGTCTCGCCTATAAGAACGGTCTGTACATCTTCCTGCTCCGTCAGTTCTATCGCGGCATTCCCGACGAACTTGAAGAATCCGCTTACCTCGACGGTTCCGGTGTATTCAAAACATACTTCAGCATCATCATTCCTCTTTCCACAACAATGCTTATCACAGTATTCATGTTCGCATTCTGCTGGCAGTGGACTGATAACTTCTACACAAGCCTGTTCTATACAACAGCCGGCGACAAGCTCCTTCCCGATATTATCAAGATTCCGAAGTCTCTCGATACATCCTACGCTGGTTCGGCACTCTACTCCTCTGCTATCACAAACACTTGTGGTATCATGATTCTCGTACCGCTGATCATCCTCTACCTATTCGGTCAGAAGTACATCGTACAGGGTATCGCACACTCCGGTCTCACAGCTGACTAATATTCAAGTTAATACAAAAATTCGCGGGGAAAACTTTTTCGGGAAAAAGGTTTTCCTCGCACCTCTTTCAAAATTCTTTATGCTACGGGGGATTTTGGGATTGGTGCAGGACATTCAGGTATGCTTTGCTTTGAGTTTTGTTTCGGACAGAGTATGGCTGAAATTGTTTGGACTGTGTCAATGCAGATTGGAAAAAGAAAATGCAGAGCTTCAAGATTAACTTGAGGTTCTGCATTTTTTGATTGTTTAAGAAATTTGATTTCAGTATTCAGTTTCCGTTCAGATACTCAATGTATTCCTCGAGACATAAGCCGGAATCGTGGATCTTTTTCGCGTGATACCGTCCTATATAACGGTAGTGCCACGGCTCAAACTGGATCGTTGTGATGTCAGTCTTGTCCTCGGGGAAGCGGAGGATGAAGCCGAACTTCCATGCGTTTTCCTGCAGCCAAGCGTATTCATCCGTGTACGCAAAGTCAGTCGTGAATGTACCCATTGTGTCCATGTCAACTGCGAGACCTGTCTGATGCTCGCTCGTTCCGGGGCGCGTGGAGTATGTAAGAACGATTGCTTCCGCCTGTTCTTTCGTGAGGGAAGGGTTGGCAGCCATCTCGTTTGCGGTGTATGTGGTGAACAGAACGTCCTGATAGCTGTACGAACGGTATCCGCTGTAAACTGCCATGTCGTAGTATTCGTAAGCGTGCATCTCTTTGAAGAGTGCTTCAAGTGCCTTAGCCGCATACAGACGGAGCTGCTGAGTTGAACGTGCCGCACTGGTGTACTTTACATCCATCAAATCATCGGGAACATAGCTTGCATCCAGATGATTTGTAGTGTTCGCGAGTACAAGGAAAGCGTCGCGCTTGTCATCCGTCGGGTTCATGTAGTCCTCGTAATCCGTGAGATCCGTCTTGAACTCGAGTACATATACGTCCTCACCGCTCTGGCTGTCACCGAATTCAATGTCACCGACCAGCGGATCTTCAGGGACAGGCTCAAGAGGCGCGGCTTCTTTCAGCTTGAACGAAACGTCGAGATAGTATGTCTGCTTGTCGTCGGATTTCTCCTCATCCTTGATGCGGGAGATTTTCACCGTGTCTTTGCCGTCATAAACGAAAGAGAGATTGTTCATGTAATCCTTGACGAATACTGACGATACCCATACCTCGCCGCCACGGAAAATATTCGGAATGTCGAGCGTAACCTGCTGACCGTTGATGTCAACCGTGTGACCGTCGATCGCAAAGGTAATCATCTCTTCGCAGCCCGTTCCTTCCGCTGTGGAAGCTGTGTCGTCATCGGGGATCACAAAGATCATGCCCGTGCTGACCGAACCGCTCTCCGACATTCCGAGATAATCGGAAATATCATTGAAGCAGACGTAAACCGTACCGTCCTTGAGACAGTCTTCAATCGGCTCAGACCGCACTTCCTCACCGCCGCAGTAGTATTTCATCGTGCCTGTGTCGGGTGCTTCGTC
>CAZPPN010000166.1:0-5406 GCA_964588425.1 uncultured Ruminococcus sp.
GCAAGATATGCCTGATACTGGAAAGGACAGGTCATCGGACGGAGCGCGAAGCATTCCTTTGTTTCGTCATAAGGATCGCCGAGTATGAACATACCGTCGAGGTAGTGATCCCAGTGACCGGAGATCTTGTAGAGATCTCGCTTAGCCATGAGAGGAGTCTTTGTGAGCATATATCCGCGCTTTTCCTCTTCGTCTTCGATCCATCTCTGGAGAGTCTGTATGATTCTCGCACCCTTAGGAAGAAGGATCGGGAGACCCTGACCGATGGAATCAACTGTTGTGAAGATTTCAAGTTCACGGCCGAGCTTGTTGTGGTCGCGCTTCTTTGCTTCTTCGACAGCCTCAAGGTATGCGTTCATGTCATCCTTGTTTGTGAAAGCTGTACCGTATACTCTCTGGAGCATCTTGTTCTTGGCATCGCCTTCCCAGTAAGCGCCTGTGCACTGTGTGAGCTTGAATGCCTTTACAGAGCCTGTGGAGAAGAGGTGCGGACCTGCACAGAGGTCAACGAATTCACCCATCTTGTAGAAGGAGATTTCTTCGCCTTCAGGAACACGGTCGATGAGAAGAACCTTGTAAGGCTCGTCCTTTTCTTCCATGAGCTTTTTAGCTTCGTCGCGGGGGAGTGTGAATCTTTCGATTCTGAGGTTTTCCTTGACTATCTTCTTCATTTCAGCTTCGAGCTTGGAGAGAACGTCAGGAGAGAATGCAACATCGGAATCGAAGTCGTAGTAGAAACCGTTTTCGATAGCGGGACCGATTGTGAGCTTTGCGTCAGGGTAGAGTCTCTTTACTGCAGCAGCGAGGATGTGGGAAGCTGTGTGACGGAATACGTGAGCGCCGTCTTCATCAGCGAATGTGAGAAGCTCAACCGCACAGTCATAATCAACAACCTGTGTGAGATCAGCGGGTACGCCGTTTACTTTGCAGGCGATAACGTCGCGGGAGATGAGCTCGGCTGCTTTAGCGGCATCATAAACCGTTGTTGCAGAATCGAACTGCATGGATTTGTCATTGAATGTTACGTTGAACATGATACTGTACCTCCGTTTCGGAGAATGAGTGAGTTAAGGCAATACCGCTGGATCCCCGGCTAAAGCCTTGGCGGCACATTTGCTTGCATTTTTTCCGTCACTCTTCACAAATTTCGTCAGCAGAGGATTTACTCTTGCTTCCTCAATTTGTTTTGATTGCCGAAAAATCTGCCTGCGCAACTGCACCTCCAGAACCCAGCGGTATTGCCTTTATACCGCAGACAAAATAAAAAAAGCCGCGGTACAGAAAAATCTGTTCGGGGTGCGGATAATCATACGACAACCCACACGGTTCCACCCGAGCTTTAACTCAATTTTTATATAATTAGAAGCCGTTTTATTCGGCAGGGTGGTACCTCGCGAAGCCTTGCGGAAACATTTCAGCAGCCGTTTCTCTCTGTGCGCACGGATATTCACAGGCGTATCCCTTACCTTTTATTATAGCAAAAACGATCGGATTTGTCAAGAATTTTTCGAATAAAAAGAAATCCGGAGAGGAATCAATAAATCAATCAATTCCTGCCCCGAGTTCATTTACCATTGAATTTTCACAGGTCCGAACAAGCCGCCGGAGAGCGAGTCTCGGTCAAATTCCTTTGCCGTGTGGTAGTATCCCGCGATCTGCCAGCCTGCCCATTTGCCGAATGTATCCGTATAGTAATACTGGTTCGCCGCTGTGTTTGCCACGGTGATCTCAAGTGTATTGCTGTCTTCAAGACTGTACGACGGGATCGCATATCTGTACGGCGGCATAACACGCTTGCCGAGGGATTCTCCGTTCAGCTTTACCTCAGCTGTGTACCGCACATCTCCGAGATCGAGCATGAAATTCTCACCGATTCCGTCAGGTTTGTCGAACGTGATTCGGTAAACACCGCTTCCCGAGAACGCATCCCCGACGACACTCCGCCAGTCACCGAGCGCGATATCACTGAACGGCTCGTCAAATTCCGCTATACTCTGATCCATGTATCCGATCTCAAACGCCTTCGAACGTCTGAAACCGAAACTTCCGCCCAGACATTTCTCTCTTGCGAAAGACGGAGCTTTGTCGGATCCGCAGTCGTTTTCGGTTACCATAATAACCGCAGTCTGACCCGAGAGAAGCTCGACCGTGATGCGGAAATCGTCGGATATGTCAGTCAGCTCACCGTTTTCGAGTGAAATCACGTACTTTTTTCTGCCGCACGGAAGCTGAGCCGTAAACGATGTCGGGCGATTCTTTTCGTTGAAGCAGAAATACAGCTCGCCGCCGTCAAATACACGCTTCATCAGCCTCAGACCGACTTCGTTTTCGATAATGTCAAGTGACGGTCTGAGAAGCTGTGACGGATCGGATGCAGTTTCCGAACTTCTTATAACGGGAGAAGCGAAGCCGTCAGTCAGTATCACACGTCCGCCGCAGGAGATGAACTTCTCAAGCGCAAATCTGACGTTTTCCGGCATATGAGCGCACGGCGGAATAATGACAGTTCTGTATTTTGCACGGTTTACCGAGATAACACCGTTTTCTAACTGATCGTGATCGGCGGATGCGATAACATCGTCGTCGAAAATGTCAAAATCGAGGCAGGCATCTTCCAGCATAAACGCAGTCTTCGTGAAAGCTGTGTCAGAGGCAGCAGAGTCCGTTCCCGACTGGAAATCGCAGATTGGGTAATACAGCGCGATGTCTGTCTCACGTGAGCCGACTGAGCCGAGGTAAGAGAGACGTTCGAGATATTTGTTGAACTCCGCGAGATCACCGTAGCAGGCGTGATTTTCGATGAAGAACGGAGCTTCGCCTGCCATGAGGAATCCGCTTCGTGCGTAGGAAATCGCCATGAGATTGAAGATATTAATTCCGCGCACAGCCTGATGTCCGAGAACAAATCTCATCTGATCGAATGTTGTGCCGTTGCCGTAAACGCCCAGAGATTCCGTGAATGCGAAATCCGATCCGACCTGAGCTGCCGCTGACGAAGCGTGACGGGGGAAGAATCCGTTTCTGCGGCTGTCATCACCGAACGGGAATATCTGACGCCAGATTACGTCAATTCCGGGAACGTCAAAGCATCGGAGAGATCGCATAAGATTGAAATTGCCCGCACCCATACATCCGAGATTGCTGTCGTCACGGTCGAGATGTCCGACGAATTCAAGCCCGCTCCCGTTCGACCATTCTTTGCATCTGAGCAGATAATTCTCACAGAACAGCTCACTGCACAAGTCAAACCACTTGATACGGATGTCTGAGATCCGATCACTGTCTCCGCCGAGTTCCATGAGATACGGCAGATACGGTCTGGGGGAGAAGCCGTATTTTTTGATGAATTCGTTTTCGGTTTCGATTCTGTACGGTATCGCACCCGGCACTTTCGGCTCGTCCGTGAATACCGATGTGATCTCATTGCCGAAATATTTTTTGAGATACGGTTTGTACTGTTCGTGGGTGTATTCGATAAAACGGTCGGTTGATTCCGCAAGCGTCAGATCGGGATAATCCGGTATTCCGGGAGAGGAGAAAAAGCTGCGGTGGATGAAATATTCGTCGATTACTGTGTCAGCCTCAGCGGTATATCCGTCTCCGATCATCTCGGTCGTGTTCACAAATGCGGCAAGTACGCTGTCATCGGAATTTCTGTAAACATCACCGCCTGTCAGCTTGATCTCGCGTTTGCCGAGCGATTTTTTAGCAAGATCGGGATTTTTACGCAGAACCTTTCCGCATGCACCACCGGACGGCCATCCGCCCTCATCGTAAAGCCAGCAGACCATGCCGTTCTTTTTCGCGAATTCGGTGGCATAGGCAAATTCCTGAAAATACGCCGCCGTGAGATAATCCGGTTCAAGCTCTGTCGGCATTGTTGTCGGACGGAATGATTTCGGCTCGGGAATTATGTAGAACGAACGTATTCCGAGTCTTTTCATCTCGAGTATCTGGGATTCGATAGTATCTCTCGTCAGCTCACCGTTCCATACCCACGAGTACACAGGAGCACAGGTTACGGGAGGACACATGAAGTCAGTGAGACTGAAGCTGTCAAATGTATGTCTGTTTCCGAATCGGCGGTTGATTTTCATATTTTTTCATCCTTGCGTTTTGTTTTGATGAATTAATTATTACATCGCATATACCTTTTGTCAATATATGGCAGTTGATATGACGCGGACGGAATTTGAGGTAAATTATTACCTGCGAGAAGGATATTTTTATAAATTCTCTTGACATCCGCACAAAAAAATATATAATATAAGTATAGGAATAATGAAATTTTTTGTTCTGTAATCTGACGAATTTTGTTATTTTAACTATATGGATGAAAAATTATACTACATTCCGTCCGGCTGCTGTGCGGTCAGGATGGGGAAGAGGAGACATATATGAAGAAAAACGCTGCTGTAATCGGATATGGCGGAATGGGCGCAGGTTTCCACTGCAAGCATCTTCTTGAAAGTGATGTGTGCAATCTTGCAGGAATTTACGATATTGACCCCGAAAAACAGGTACTTGCAGCATCACGCGGAGTAAAGGTATATTCGTCGCGCGAGGAGCTTCTTGCCGATCCCACAATTGATCTCGTAACGATTGCAACTCCCAATGACGTTCACGAAGAAATCGCAATTGCAGCTCTTGAAGCGGGCAAGCACGTTATTTCCGAAAAGCCCGTCACACTTTCGCTCGAGAGCCTTGAGAGAATGATCGCCGCTTCTGAGAAAGCAGGAAAGATCTTCTCCGTACACCAGAACAGAAGATTTGACGTTGACGCCCTCGCAATGAAGAAAATCCACGACAGCGGTGAGATCGGTGAGGTTATCAATATCGAATCCCGTATCCACGGAAGCCGCGGTATTCCTTCCGACTGGAGAGGCATCAAAAAGTACGGTGGCGGTATGCTTTACGACTGGGGTATCCACCTCATCGACCAGGCATGCATGATCCTCGGATATGATATCAAATCCGTAAGATGCACATTCGACCACATCACAAACGATGAAGTTGACGACGGATTCCAGCTCTGGATCGAATACGCAAGCGGTCAGAAAGCATATATTGAAGTAGGAACATATAACTTCATCGCAATGCCTCGCTTCTACATGCGCGCCGAAAAGGGCTCGGCGATCATCACCGACTGGAGAGAGAAGTGCAAGGTGGCAAAATGCACCCACTGGCACGAAAGCGAGGTCATTCCCGTGCAGACTGCCGCGGGTCTTACCAAGACTATGGCGCCCCGCGACAGCGTGACTATGGACGAGTACGAGCTCGAGCGTCCCGCAAGCGACGTGCACGATTATTATCGCAATTTCTGTCTTGCTATCGACGGCAAGGCGACTCAGCTTGTCACCCATCCCCAGATGCGCCGCGTTATGCGCGTTATGGAGGCTTGCTTTG
>CAZPPN010000167.1:0-5386 GCA_964588425.1 uncultured Ruminococcus sp.
CTGATTACGCACACCTATCCGCTTGCGAAGATTGACGAGGCGTATGAGCTGTTTGAAAAGAAACGTGACGGCGTTATTAAGGTTGCGGTGGAGTGCTGAATAAGGGGTAGGCACTATTCAGCAGATTTTTGCCCCCACTGTCTGTTTCATACACCTGGGGTAAAAATCTACGAAATATTTTTTCACCAGCATTTTCTGAAAGATATGCCCGCTGCTCAAAACGTCCAGTAAATGCATCCGAAAGTGGGGAGAAATGATTCCTGGCCTTGTGAAAACGGAAAGAAAAATACTGCGGAAAATGAGTGAACCGCACCGTAAATAGGCAGACCCTTGGTCACTTTCAGTTCGTATTATAAAACTGCAAAATAACACGTGGCTGCTGCAAATATCCAATGCAAGCAAAAAAAGCATACAAACCTAAGAAGCGACCGGGCTATCATTTTCGGACAACCCGGTCGTCTTTTGTTTGGAGGGGCTTGCTTAGTACAACAGCCCCGTTTGGATCTGCATTGACATATTAACAGGCTTACCGCAACCTACTTTTCACACTGAACTTCCAGTTCCGCAGAACGGCGCCTGTTATATTTCAACAGATCTAGGGTGTTGGCATACAGATCTTCGGTTCCGGAAGAAAAAACAGCAACCATGTATTTTTTTGCACGGTATTCCGTATAAAGATTTTTCAAATCTGTTCGAAGATCGATATCATTCTTCTCTGCATTGGTCAGCCAGATCGTAACTAACTTTCTGGCATCATTCACTTCGGTAACAATAGGCATTCACCTCCGGTGAGATAGATAATTATTATATTTTTGAGCTGCGTTTATTCATCGGAATATAGAAAAGGGGCGGACAAATATCTGGAAGTATATTATTCTTTAGATAATATATCAACCAAATTCTCTGAAATACAGTTACAGATTGTACTGCTGTTCCGGTTTTCCGGTTTTTCAAGAAATTTATTTTTTGATTTCATGTTGTTTTTAACCGGATTTTGGAATTCAATATTCCTCAGCATAATCTACATCATTCTCAGGTGTCACCAGACACAGGTTCTTGTATCCGCGGATGCTATGTACTCCATTCTCAGTGGTAACACGCTGTTTGTCACGTGCCACGCCAAAGTGGGTTTCCAGATAATACAGGATATCCAGCTTCTTACGAATCTTGAAATTTTTGCGGCGACTGTATTCTTCAAATGCTGTACGTACTTCTTCTGTGGACAAATATGCTTCTTCCCATTCTTCGCACTTTCTGATGTACTGCGCGCAGAATGCTTGTTCCGGGCAATAGCACGCCATGTTGCGGTATTTCAGTTCCAATGACTTTTTCGCAGTCGGGAAATTCTCGCCATTGTCAATGTAATATCTTAACCCTTCGATCGCCCATGCAAAGATTCCGTCACGCTCTTTGAGCAGACGCTCGGACATATGCTTGTCTTCCTGATCCTTGGGAATGGGGCTATTCTGGAATTCGAACATGATCAGACGGTTAAAGACCGCCTGTACGTCGTTGACATCTGAGTCCGGTCTGAATTCCAGGAAATGGTTGGTACTAAGGAGCATTTTAGTCCTACAGCGGAATGAAGTCGGATTACTATATAACTTACGTACCTGAATCGAGTCATCATGTGAAACGATCGACTTGAAATAACCCACGTCCGCAATCGGCTCGTTCTTCAGGTCAGGAACTATGTTGACAATTGTAGTTTTTAGGCTTGCAGCGTATTCCTGACGAGGCAACATAGTCAGATCTATGTGAGCACAGTTCTGGTATCCGATCAGCATCTCAATCACTCTACAGAGGACGCTCTTACCGGTATGCGGCTGGCTGTAAAGGAGTACAGCACACTTAGCATTGTCGTATGCACTGAGCAAATATCCGATAATCACCTGAAGCAGCAGCTTCATATCCATCTGTCCCCCCGTAATCTGATCAACATACTTCTCCCAGAGAGGGCACTTCGCGTTTAGATCATACTTCGCCTGTACGCTGTGACGAAAACCATATGAAGGTTTGTAAGCAATGAGTTTACGATGTTTCACATCCACCACACCATTCAGACAACAGACATACGGTTTATTCGCCAGAAAGAACTGATCCGGATCCTTCTGAATCTCCTTCGTCATCATAAGCATCTGATACGCCGCCTTATAGTCGGAGGCAGATAGTTTCATCTGCACTGCAGGCTCAATACTAGAACGGATCTCCTTCGCTAAACCGTTAATATCTACAGGAACATAGCATCCTGTTTTTTTGTTGTAGATGTAGAGAATATCCTCTACCAGAACAATAACACGTGAACAACGAAAGAGTTCCGCCAGAATGGTGCCGTTTTTGCCTTTGCTGTCAATCACATTTTCGACGAGCATTTCTCTCAGGTCATTGCGAATTTCCTTAAGTTCCTTTTTTTCTTCTTAGAATGCTCGTCATTCTCTTCTTCTCCTTCCTGCGTTTTTTCTTTGGCGGAAATTCGCGGGTCAAGCCACTTCTGTATGCCCGTTTGATTTTCATCAGAAATCTTCTCTTTTTTGTAAATGACGGGTAATACCATATCTTCGTTTTTTTCAGAAACCTCACCATACATATCAGGTTCTGAAATATACGTTGTATCCTCATTTTCACGGGTACAACGTATATCTTCACGATGATCGGTAATATACATTCTGCGGGAATCTTCGACGTCATCACGACTGGCAGTAGACTTGCGCTCGAGAATTGCATCCATACGATCATCATTATGCATGTTCTGCAACCTCCTTGCATTCTTTCTGTAGTTCCATTCCCCAAAGCCCATCCATACTATGTGTGACTGCGTCAGGCAAGAAACACTTCTGCCCATCTATTGGAGCGAACTCTTCTATGACCTTTACAGCCTGCCACAATATTTCCACATCTCTGTCGGCGAAGATGAAAGTATGGTACTGAGGAGTACGGCAATACACAAACACATTAGTAACCTCTCCATGTTTCATGAGTAAGTCATTCTTATATTCCGAAGTAAGGAAGCCGAACCCCTGCACCCATTCTCCGTGATGAAAAATCATGCGTTCACGATCTTTCAACAAAAGATTGAAGTCTTCGATCGGCTGAGAGGTTGCGTTTTGGCGGATATCGTAGGTAAGCTTCTTTTCCGTTCCGTCTTCCTTGCGGATTGAGACATATAGAGAAATAATCGGCTCTACCGTTTTTCCTACAAGGAGCACCATGCTTTTCTTGGTGGACTTTATCCCCATATAGCCTTTTTTCTCATCCAAGACCTTCGCCATCCATTCTTCGTATGTTTCAGTAAGTTTTTCAGAATACATTTTTTTTAGTCTCCTGTAATTAAAGTTTTTTTAAACAAATATTTGATAACCAACAACAACTGCGCGCTTATGTTGTTGACCATATTTTAGCATGAAATACCTTAAGTAGATATTCACGCTGCGTGAAAAACAGAAAAAGCGATAGTTCATTTTTATGCGAACTATCGCTTAAACTTATTTTGTTAATTATGTGAAATATTGTTTCTCAGCTCATCACATGCCTTAATATAATCTTCGGCATATGGATTTCGCATCAAGACTAATGATCGTAGCATTTCATGCCCAATCGCACGATTGAGCTCTAATGATAATTCATTTCTGACCACACCAAATACATAACGAATGGCATTATAATAATCTGCTATTTCAAAGTATCCTTTATGTTTCAATTCATATATGTATTGAAGTATCAATCTTTCATATTTATCAATATATTCTCGCTTTATCTGGTCGATTTTGCTTGTTATAGATTTACGCACTTTCGAAGGCTGAATTAGTCCCCCAGATTTTAGAATCTTTGAAATCTTTGTACCTTTTTGGAAAATTTCATCTGCATTCTGAAACAACTGATCTGTGCCACCCATTATTCCAATTCCCAATAAGATAATCCATCCTAAATGATTGGTTATAGCCATCAATATCTCCTTCCTGAGCTGCGTTTTCATACAAATCTATAAGTTTTGTGAACTCGTCAAAATGTTCTACTATCGTGTTATCAATAACAACCTCGAGCATGTTGTCTTGCATATCCATTGCCTGTATAACCATAGCATTTTTCTCTTCTTCAGATACGGAATCGTGGTATGTAACAAATGGTATCAGATCACTTAAATACTTTCCAATAATATCCTTCGTGTCTTCAGAATGAATTGAAACATCGTCTATAGGATTCAATTTAATCTCTTGGTTTAATAATTCATCAACTGTTATCCTATAATGCTGCGCTATCGCAATCAATTTTTCCTGATCAGGCAAGCGTCCATTTGCAAGTTTTTCATAATTTGTAATTGAGCTTGTTCTTACCCCTATCGCTCTTGCTAAATCACCATGTGACTCACTATAATACTCTCTCAATGTTCTTATATTATTCTTTATACGATCAACATCTCTTATTGTACTAACTACATCCAAACCACAATACTCCAATTTCGCAAACAAATCTTTATCATCTAATCTCCAGCCTCCTGCCGGAATATCAAATTTTTCTTCAAAATACCGTTCAGTAAATATTATGATATTATCTGTAGGCATAACATTTCGATCCAACGCTTGAAATTCCAATAAAGTTTTACCGTCAACCCCAATTTCTTGAGCAAACTTATCGCGATCTTCCTTATTATATAATAAAGATATTAGATATCTGAAATTTTCCTTTATTATCAGATTCTTGCTCGTTAAAAATGGAACACGATACTTAGTTGCGTCATCTTTATTTTCTGAATGTTTACTTTTTAATGCACTTTTGCTAGAAATTCGATTTTTTTCATTCATAATGATACCTCAAAAAATCACGCTATATTTCCATATCAGGTCATCCGCTGAAGCAACTTATTTATAACGAATTGAAATAATTTATCCAACATACTATCCAATTAGATGTTTTTTAAACATGTTCCGGTGTGTGGATAATAGCGATTTTTATATAACTATAACATCTAATATATTATACCACATTATCTTTTTTGGGTAAATATGTAAAGAAAAACACCCGACACACCGGCACGCAAAAATGCTGTATAGCCTGCTCGACTTTTCAGAGCACCATACAACATTTTATCTATTTCGTTAACCCAGCAGAATCTTCGCTCTCTTATGCACCTGCTTTTCCATCATCGTCAATCTGCTGCTTGGCAGGTTATATCGCGAATGCCTCTTGAATCTGAATGAAAGCAAATGCCTTAACTTCTCTTTTCTCTCGTGCGTAAGCACACCGCGCGCTTCATCCATAAAATCATCGTATACAGATTGATACATACTAATCCAGCGACTCATCACTTTCCCATGCGGTGCGTCCTGCAAGATTGAAAAGTGAGTTCCCATGGTCAAACAGCGGAGCCGGGGCGACGATTTCGTTGGTA
>CAZPPN010000168.1:0-5317 GCA_964588425.1 uncultured Ruminococcus sp.
GTACCTTCCTGTGTTCTTGATATATTTTTATTATTTGATAAACTTAATTATTCCGCCGCTGTTTCGGATGCGGGTTTCACATCGGCGCGGTATTCCATAAAGATTTCAAGACCTTTTTTGATCTCGGCATTGAAATATTCGTCTTCTGTTTCTGTTGCTGCGTAGTATGTAAAAGGATAAACAACTGCTTTGTTTTCAAAATACTTCACTGCTCCGATCATCTCCACAACAGAATCGAAATCGTTCATGGTATAATTGTCAGTTTCAAGGATCGGCGTGTCTGGCTCGAATGTTCCGGCAATCCACGGTTTTTCTCCGGATGCCGCCGTATTCGCAAGAGGTGACTGAGGCTGATACTGCTGCGCGGACTGAGTACCGTTGATAATGCTGTCAATATTTCCCCACTCGGACTGACGGGTGATCAGCTTAGCGATGAGGGTTTTGAACTGGCTTTCTTCAAGTGATGCGAAATATTCGAGATATCTCTGTATCATCTGAGTCATGTACGTCGCCTTGGCTTCAAGATCGGACGAGCTGTGCTCGATTACTGTTGTGAGATGATAGAGATTGCTGAAATCGAGATACTTTTCGCCGGCGCTGATGATAAACGAGTTCGGGATATGCTCGGTCCACTTTGTTCCGTCCTCTGCTTCTCTCTCGACTGTTGTCTCAAAATTCAGAGTGTTGTATTTTCCATCGGAGTAGACATCCTTCGGGGCGTTGACCGTGACTCCGTAAACCATATCCGCAAACTCATCAAGATTATATGCGTTGAGCAGGAATGTGTATTTAATTTCAACGCCTGTGAGCGAGTGAACATAGTCAGCAACAGTCTGCTTGCCGTAAAGACTATACACTTCACTGAGCGTATGGTATCCGGTAGTAGTATATACCCTTGTGAGAGGTGTGAAATACGTATAGACAAACTGTCTGTCCTCTTTATCCGCGCACACAAGAACAATTGATGTCACATTTGCGGTACGGTAATCGGATGAGAGGCATCCCATTGCGTCATATGCGGAAACGTGATTCCAGTCTGTTGCAGACATTGTGGCGTAGGACGGCTCGTATGTTGTGTAAAGATCGGGACGGTAATCCGTTGAGATCACGAGGAAGTTGAAGCTTTCGCCCTCAGGTATCTGAAGCTCCGGATCGGGAGATACTGTATCCGTCTCGGATGTACTGTCGGTATCCGTTTCGCCGCTGTCGGGATTCTGTATGATTTCGTCGAGGCTGCTTTTTTCCTCGTCGATAATATCGGTCATCGTACTTGTAACAAAGCCTGTTGCAAAGTATGCGATTATACCGAAAAACACAGCGGAAATCAGAAACGTAATGCCAAAATTCTTAAATGCAGAAAGCATAATATATTCCTTTCATCTTGCATTATAAAGTATATTATACAATATTTCGCACCGAAATGCAATAGAAATCACCCCGAATTTCGATTTATTACAATATTATAACAAAATCCATAAAATAGCTTGTCACATTCGCCGCTTTATGTTATAATACATAAAAAATACAAGATCAGTTTTAATACAAGATCAAACACCGAGAAAGGGTAAAACCATGAAAATCAGTACACAGACAGATCCTCTCGTTCCGAAGCTCGGACTCGAAAAAGCAATGGCACTTATCTCATACGGTGGATTCGAAGCAGTAGATTTCGGATTCGATTACAGTCCGCTCACATCCCCCATGTTCCGTGAATGGGATGACCGTCAGTTCGCGGATTATTTCAAACACGCGCACAAAACAGCGGCAGAAAACGGCATTGAAATACACCAGTGTCATGCGCCGTTCCCACTTAAAGTTTACGATCCCGAAAAAGATCCCGTAATGCTTGAAGCAGCCGTTAAATCAATTTATGCATCTGCCTACATGGAATGTCCGTATATAATCATCCATCCGGCTATGAATCCGAAATTCCATTACGGAAACAATTACGATGAATGTCTGAGCACAAACGTAGAATTCTATTCCGCGCTCGTCCCTGCTCTTCGTGACACGGGTGTTTCGCTCTGCGTTGAAAATATGTGGGCGTGCGATGTTGATACGGGAAAGAAAATCGCAACAACCTGCTCGAGAGCCGAGTGGATGGTTGACATGATCGACACGCTCAATGGAATGCACGGCGGTGAGATTTTTACAGCCTGCCTCGATGTCGGTCACTGCGCTATCTCGGGTTCTTACGCGCATGATATGGTCAGAACTCTCGGAAAACGCATCCACACTCTCCATGTCCATGACAATGACGGATACGATGATTCACACCAGCTTCCGGGGCTCGGCAAGATAAATTGGCTGAATTTTATGAACGCGCTGAAAGATGTAGGATACAGCGGAACATTTAATTTTGAAGCCGGCAATTTCTTTGGCACATGGTCAAATTCCGATCTTTATGACGATGAAGTACTGCGCGCGGCATCAAAAATGATGTGTGCGGTCGGCAGAAGTCTCGTGAAAATCCTCGAAAAATGATTCAGCGATTTTCGGCATCTCTTTTGCTGAACACGCATCCGCAGTAATTCTGTCGGTAGAGTCCGTACTCATTCGACAGCTCGATCGAACGCTTGTATCCGTTTTTCTTCTTGAAATCGGAATACAGCCATCGGACACCGTATTCTTTCTCAAGCGACTCACCTATATCATTGAGCCAATCGGCGTTTTTATGGGGGCTGATCGAGAGTGTTGTCGAGAAATAGTCGAAGCCGTTGTTCTTTGCGTATTCTGCGGTTTTTCTCAGACGCAGTTCGTAGCACACACGGCATCGCTCACCGCCCTCGGGAAGATTCTCCATTCCGCGGACAGCGTTGTAGAATTCCGATGCATCGTAGTCTGCAGGGATAATTTTGACGCTTTTGTACCCTGCTTCATCTGCAAAGCGGCGGAGTTCATCAAGGCGGTACGCAAACTCGCTCTCGGGTGAGATATTGGGGTTATAGAAGTACATCGACATATCGAAATACTGCGAAATATATTCAAGAACATAAGATGAGCACGGAGCACAGCACGCCTGCATCAGCAAGGTTGGCTTGGTTCCGTGTTGTTTTATTTCTTCGATTTTATTTTCAAGCCATCGGCTGCGGTTCTGGACTTGCATACATATGTTTCCTTCATTTAATTGGTGTTTTTCTATGACTGTATTATAGCATATCAGCGTGAAAATTTCAATCGCAAAGAAAACGGCATGGAGCTTTTCTGCTTCACACCGTTCAATGTTATTAACAAAATTTATTCGTCATCATCTTCGCACGACGGGCCTTTTTCGAAAAGCTCGTGATCGTACTCGATGCCGTTTTTATCGTAGTAATCCTGCACCGCCGATTTGATTGCTTCTTCCGCAAGTACCGAGCAATGCAGTTTATGTGACGGAAGTCCGTCGAGTGCTTCTGCCACGGCTTTATTTGTCAGACTCAGCGCTTCCGAAAGTTTCTTGCCCATGATAAGCTCTGTTGCCATGGAGCTTGACGCGATCGCGCTGCCGCATCCGAATGTTTCGAATTTTACGTCAACGATTGTATCATTCTCAATTTTGAGATACATCTTCATAATATCGCCGCATTTTGCGTTTCCGACTTCGCCGATTCCGTCAGCGTTTTCGATTGAACCTACGTTTCTGGGATTCTTGAAGTGATCCATTACTTTTGCGCTGTACAGTGCCATATATTTTCCTCCGTTATTGTCTGTATTATTCCGATTTATCCGCAGTTCTCAAAGATAAAATTCGCGTTTTCCGCTGATTTTTTCGTTCCAGAGCGGCGAGATTGATCTGAGATACTCAACCACTTCGCCGATGTTTTTTATCATGTATTCGATATCCTCGTCAGATATGCTCTCGTCGATTGTAAGTCTGAGCGAGCCGTGAGCGATTTCGTGGATTCTGCCGATTGCCAGAAGAACGTGGCTGGGATCGAGCGATCCCGATGTGCAGGCAGATCCGGACGATGCTTCGATTCCTCTGTCGTCGAGCAGGAGAAGGAGCGATTCGCCCTCGATGCCCTCAAAGCACATACTAACGCTGCCGGGGAGTCTGTTTCCGCGGTCTCCGTTGAGCGCCGAGTGCGTAATTTTCTCAAGCCCTTCGATGAGCCTGTCCCTTTTCGGTATAAGGTTCTGTCTGTGATTCTCAAGATTCGCCGATGCGTCTTTCATTGCCTGAACCATTCCGACGATTCCGGGCAGATTCTCTGTTCCTGCTCTCTTCCCTCTCTCCTGCGCTCCGCCGTGGATGACGTTTGTCAGCTTGATACCTCGCTTCGCGTACAGGAGTCCGACGCCTTTCGGTCCGTGGAATTTATGGCCTGAGATCGAGAGCATATCAATATTATCCGTTTCAACGTCGATCGGTACATTTCCAAAAGCCTGTACTGCATCTGTGTGGAAAAGCACTTTCTTCTCACGGCAGATCTTTCCGATTTCGCGAACAGGCTGTATCGTTCCGATCTCGTTGTTTGCGTACATCACGCTGACGAGTGCTGTGTCTTCCCTGATTGCGTCGGCAATATCTGCAGGATTCACGATTCCGTCAGCTCCCACACCTATAAGCGTGATCTCAAAGCCGTCTTTTTTCAGTTTATCGAGAGTATGGAGAACGGCGTGATGTTCGAATGCTGTTGATACTATATGTTTTTTGCCCTTTTTAGCTCCGAGTGCGGCTGCCGAGATGATTGCCTGATTGTCGGATTCGCTTCCGCCGGATGTGAATGTGATTTCACGTGGGTCTGCGCCGATCAGTGCAGCCGCTTCAGCTCTCGCATTTTCAAGAACTTCGGCTGCTCTCTGTCCGGATGTATGGAGACTCGACGGGTTACCGGGAAACTCCATCATATTATCGAGCATTACTTTTGCGACGATGTCACTCGGTTTTGTTGTCGCGGCGTTGTCTGCATATATTCTCTTCATTATTTATATGATCCTTTCAGCTTTATGTATCATGATATTACCTATCATTCTTCTATGTTGATTGGATTATATCATATATCTCCTACTTTGTCAATAGGTTTATGAAACTTTTTACAGAATCTTTCCTGCCAACAGTTGATCAAGCGTAATGCTGTCGAGATAGGTGTTGATCATCGAGTTTAGTTTTTCCCACATGGGGAGAGCGCTGCAGCATTCGGCTCTTGTACACTTGTTATTTTCCCCCTCGAGGCAGGCAACGGGAGCGATCGGGCCTTCAACAAGACGCAGGATCTCGCCCACCGAGTATTCCTCAGGTTTTCTTGTGAGTTTGTATCCACCGCCTTTGCCGCGAAGTCCGTCGAGAATGTCAGTCTTTGAGAGTACGGAGATGATGCTCTCGAGATACTTT
>CAZPPN010000169.1:0-5299 GCA_964588425.1 uncultured Ruminococcus sp.
ATGGACTACGTAATCGAAAAGTTCGGCATCAGATAAATCAAATATCCAGACAAAGCAGAAAGCTGCCGCGTTTTCCTTTTCAGGTTAATGCAGCAGCCTTTTTTATACTGTAATCTCAGGACAAAACGGGATTCTTTCAAACCTAAAACACTCCTCCCGTTTTTCTGAGGCATTGTGAACTACTCTTATGCAATAACAGGAGTCTTCGCAACCGGAGCGAGGAGTACCTTACCTGTTCCGCGATACACATTGACAAGTCCTTCACCGGATGCCGCAGATCCTACGAGACTCTTACCGGAGCGTTCAACCGTAAATTCGAGACTTCCGCTCCATGCGATCGCCATGTTTCCGTCAACTTTGAGCATATCATTCATAAGGCTGATCTCGACAAGCTCTTCACGCGGGCAGGCGGATTCGAGACAAAGAACACCCTTGCCTTCGATACCGAGGTTGAAAAGTCCTTCGCCGCCGGCTACTGCTGAGGAAAGGTTCGATCTCATGACAGCTTTGTGTTTGAGCGAAGATTCGCATGCAAGGAAAAGACCGTCATCAAGAACGATTGATCCGTTCCAGTCGGCTGTGTCGATAAGGATAATATGCTTGTATGTGGGTTCAAGAACGAGGATACCGTCACCTGTATATTCGGGCTTGATTGCAGATTCGCCTGTTACGCTGCCTCTGAGCGCTTTTCCGAGGAAGTCACCAACACCCTTGAGTCCGGTAGTAGCGCTTACATTTCCTACGCTCCACTGCATAGCGCCTGCCTGCAATGTAACATTTGCCATTCCGACATCGCAGACAACCTGACGTTTACGCACATTCATTGCGTTGCAGAAATATGCAGTCTGGGCTTCCATGGGAGATACGCTGAGGTCGCGCTGATACTCGATTACTCTGAATGGACCGAGCGCGGCTATGGTTTTGATATCATCGTTGTCAAAAAAGTTTTTCACTTCAAACATGGCAAGATTCCTTTCGGTGATAAAAAATGTATCTGTGATCTCACAGCTTTTCATTAACATTATAGCACCGCAAAATGAACATTCTGTATACTATCCGTTACAATTCCATAGAGATATAGATTGGATACAAATTTCCCATCAATCTATTGACACCATTTGTGCGGTGTGCTATACTTGTACCATAAAAACATATTAAATATCATTGTTTTCGGAGGACATACATATGAAAACACGCCGCGACAGTTCATTCGGTCTGCATTTTGACTTTCACTCGGGTCCAAACAACAAAATCGGTGCAACCCTGCGTGAAGAAGACATCCGCGAAATTTGCCGTAATGTAAAACCCGATTTCATCCAGATCGACTGCAAAGGTCATCCCGGATGGGCATCGTATCCGTCAAAGCTAGGAAATGCGGCTCCCGGCATCATTTTTGACATCCTCGAGATGTGGCGCAGAGTTACAAAAGAGGAAGGTATCGCGCTTTATATGCACTACTCGGGCGTGTTTGATTCCAAATACTGCGCAGACCATCCGGAAGATGCAGTTGTACGTTCTGACGGATCACTTTCGGATACTGCAACTCGCCGTTTCGGAAAATACGCCGATAATCTGCTGATTCCTCAGATGAAGGAGCTTGCCGGTGTGTACGGTGTCGACGGAATCTGGATCGACGGCGAATGCTGGGCGAGCGATGTTGACTATCACCCCGAAACGATTGCGGCATTTGAAAAAGAAACAGGCATCTCTCTCGGTGAAAAAGCTCCCAAATCAAGAGATGATGAATACTACGACGAATATCTCGAATATAACCGTGAGCTGTTCAGACGCTATGTCCGTCACTACACTGAAGAAGTTCACAAGGAATACCCCGATTTCCAGATCGCAACGAACTGGGGATATACAGACCATATGCCCGATCCGGTTACCGCAGATGTCAACTTCCTCTCGGGAGACTTTGATCCGTGGAACTCGTTCAATGTAGCCCGCTATGCAGGACGTGCAATCGCCCAGCAGAATATGACATGGGATCTCATGGCATGGAATTTCCGCCATCAGAGAGACAGCAAACCGCAGGGACTCACCAAAAATCCCGTCCAGACCATACAGGAAGCTGCTGAGATTCTTTCAATCGGCGGCGGTTTCCAGAATTACATAACACAGCGCGCCGACGGATCTCCTCAGATGCTCCCGATCAGCCGAATGAAAGCTGTGGGTGAGTTCATCCGCGAGCGTGAAGAATACTGTTTCCGCGGTGAAGCTGTGCACGAAGCTGCAGTTCTTCTCTCGGCATACGACAGACGCCGCGCCTCCACCTCACTCTTCGACCGCACCGGATGCCACCTTGTAATCGGTATGACGTCCCTCATGTGCGATGCAGGTCAGCCTACGGAAATCGTCTGCGAGCACACACTCAAAGGAAACTGCGATAAATACAAGCTGATCGTCATTCCCGAGCTCATGGTCGGACTTGACGAAGAAATGATGACGGATCTCCTCGGCTATGTCCGCAACGGTGGAAATCTGCTTCTCGCCGGAGCAAACACCTGCCGCGTATTCTCCGAGTACATCCCGATCACAATTGACGAAAACGACCGCGCATCCGAATGGCGTTGGGCGACACACGATCACAGCAGAGTCGGCAAGCTCAGAAATGCACACGACATCACCTGCGGTGGCGGCGAAACGGTAGTATGGTACGGTTACGACGAATCTGTGACAGACACAGCAGGTGGTATTGTCGTCAAGTACGGCAGCGGTAAGATAGGACTTCTTGCGGCTGACATCGGCGGTCAGTATTTCGACTGCGCGCAGTATGTTCACCGCGATATAATCAAGGCGTTCTGCGAAAAGCTGTACACCCCTGTTGTTAAGGTTGAAAAATCGCTCGGACTTCTTGAGATCAGCGAGCTTATCAAAGACTCTCACCTCTGCGTACAGCTCGTCAATGCAAACGGACATCATGCTAACCCGTCGGTCGCAACGGAAGATTTCATTCCGCCGTGCCTTGACATCACCATCTCGATCGCGCTTGACGGGAAACCCAAGCAGCTCATACTCCAGCCCGAGGGAAAAGTTCTCGATTTCGAATACAAAGACGGACGTGCCTATGCTGACATCAGCCGTGTTGATATTCACTCCATCATTCAGGTGATATAAGACCAAAGAAAGGTAGCAGCAAAAATGCCGGATATTTCAACAATTGATAAAAATCTCAAAGTGACATCAGTTCTCGGACGCGATGATGTTGTGCTTTACGACATCCCCGGAGAGCCGTTCTCACTCTACGGTGTTTTCCATGACGGAGAGCGTTTCCGCAGACTGCCGGAAGATCTTGCCGTACAGGTAAATGACGGTGTGCATTATCTCTCACGTCACACAGCCGGTGGCCGCGTATGCTTTGCAACCGACTCGGATTATGTGGCAATCTCGTGCAAAAGAGCGGACAGATCACGTTTTCCGCATATGCCGGAGACAGGCACGGGTGGATTTGACCTGTATATCCGCGAAAACGGACGCGCAAGATACCACCACACATTCCTGCCGCCGATCGACTCCGACGATTACGAATCTTTGATCAATCTTCCCGGCACGGGGATGCGTGAGATCATCATACACTTCCCTCTTTACAGCGGTGTATTATCCCTCTCGGTAGGTGTAAAACAAGGCGCTGAGCTTAAAAAATGGAGCGGATACACGCACGATGTTCCTGTGGTTTATTACGGATCGTCGATCACACAGGGCGGATGCGCTTCCACTCCGGGCGGCGACTACATTTCGCGTATTTCACACAAGCTCGACTTCGACTACATCAATTTCGGATTCTCGGGAAGTGCAAAGGCTGAGCCTGTGATGATGGATTACCTCAGCAAGCTGAAAATGAGCGTTTTCGTATACGATTACGACCACAACGCGCCGAGTATTGAGCATCTTGAAAAAACGCATTATGTCGGATACAAAACCGTGCGTGACGCAAATCCCGATCTGCCGATCATTATGCTGCCGATGCCGACATATCAGCTTGGCGACACACGCAGACGTCGGGATATCATTGAAGAGACGTACAAGCGTGCAGTTCTCGATGGAGACAAAAATGTATACTTCATCGACAGCGCTGAGGTATTTGACACGTTCCTCGCTGATGGATGCACAGTCGACGGATGCCACCCGAATGACTTTGGTTTCGTGATCATGGCTGACACAATCGGCAAGGTTATTGAAAAAATACTGAATAAATAAGAAAAAATCACCGCTGCTGTAAAAATGTTTGTTCACGGCAACGGTGATTTTTATGTTCATTTCTCAAAACACAGTACCGTTCTCAAGCGGTAATGATTTCCCTGATTTTTTCTATGCAATTCTCAGTTACGCCACAAGAGAGCAGAAATGCGACCAGCTTATCTTTGAGAGGCTGACCGGGAGCATATTCGTTGAGCATAGATAGCCAGTTTACAACAACGTCTCTCTCGATATTTCTTAAATTTGTAACTGGTACATATTCACAAAGTGATGTAAGCTCATAATCAATGTGCATCTCAAGATCACTCTCTCCGGCTATCGCTCTCAGGTAATACGCGATCATGCCGGTACGGTCGGCTCCGCCCATGCAGTGAAAGTATATCGGATAATTCTGCTCATCGGCAAAAACTTCCATGATCCTGCAGATTCCACGTCTGTGTTCATCATTAAAAATTTCATCATACGGCCGATATGGAAGTTGTTTCAGATTTACACCCCCACCAACCGGTGATTCTGTTATCTTCCCTTTCCATTCCGCACGCAGATCAAGATCGGTCTTGATTTTCAGCTCATCGCAGATTGTACATTTACCGTCCTCTGTGATTCTGTATGTACCGTTCAGTTCACTTCCTCGGTAAAGCAGACCTTTTTTTATACCGATTCCGCCTATATCGCGGACATTGATCGCACCGTCTATCTTTACAAAAGAATAATGATTATCGGAAGTGGAAAAAAAGAAAGGTTCGCATCCGTTCACTCTCCAATAATACTGTTTTCCGGAAAGGAGATTGAAGACATCGCACGAATTGCCGCAGACACTTTTTCCAACAGCATCTTCAAAAGTACCGTCAACGGATATTTCAAGAACCGAATTTACCTCGTCACTTTCCCATTCGAATCTTACAGGCAGCGGTATTGTCAGTTCTATGTTATAATACATGTTTTTCAACCAAGTCAGATAATCAAATGCATCCTTATGCCGTCCATCTTCAAGGGCTGCGATAAATCTGTTCTGATCTCTTGTATTTGTGTCAATAACAGTCCCGTTTTCAGGTTTCTTAAGATTTGTCATAATCCGTCCTTGTCCTGTTTGTTATGT
>CAZPPN010000170.1:0-5247 GCA_964588425.1 uncultured Ruminococcus sp.
AACTCAACTTGTTGAGTAATCGAGCCTCGATTTAGGGAGCCGCCCTAAAAACCGCCAACTTTTGAAAAGGTTTGATCAACACTTTCTGCTTCTGACAGTCCTTTATTTATAATAGTTTTGAGAACATTCGTTCTTGTTAATTTGTCCCATTATTCTGAAAAATTTCCAAATGACCTTTTACCATTTCTCTAAAATTGTTTACTTTGACGTTATAATTACATCTCATAAGTTCATTTGCGATAATTTGATTTACCAATCTGTCTCTGTTTTGATCTGCAAAGGCATCTTCTATATCGATATTATGTTCTTGCAATTTCAAACCAATACGATACATTATACCACTAATAAAAAGCTGTAAGGGAAGCAGATTATATTCCAAGTATTCTTTGGAAATTTTTCTGAGAATTCTGTAGTAAGAATAACGATACGAATATTCAGATGAATCCTTGCGGTTTTCCGATTTGAAGCAACTATCCGGATGTACACCGTTGATTTTCATCCGGAATATTCCGGATCGATTCTTACGTTCCCATGTATCTATATTACCGAGTTCTCTCAAATTTTCCGCTAATTCCGCAGAGATTGTAAGATCATAAAAATCTCCGTTGTCGGTTCTTAAAGTTACTACATTACCATTGATATCTGATGCTCTTAAATTTTTAATAACACTCAGATCATCGTTGTAGATTCCTTCATATACACACCTGAATAATTCGTGATGATAAAAAGCGTTAAATTCTTCGTACATACCTATATCGTGATATACTATTTGAAAATCCGAATTGGATATAAACTTTTTACCGGCATTGGGTTTAGCTTTTAGCCAAATGTCATTTCTGTCGATCTCCTGTACGATGGAATACAATGTGTCGTTTCCAAGGTATTTTGCATATAAACCCATTGCATAACAAATTGTCGTAATCGCTTTAAGACTGTTTGGCTTTAACTCCAATATAATTCTTTCCACGTCAGAAAGAGTACAATTAGAATAATCATAATCACCAATAGCTTGCAAAGACTTAATGACTTTCGCTGTATTAGGTGAATCAAATGTTTCCAAAAATTCTTTGAAATTATCATTCATAAATTTTCCTTCCTGTTCGTATTGTCTTTGCCAATCTTATTATATGTAATTTTTTCTTAAAAGACAAAGACAATATAAAACTTTTTTATTTTTTTCAACTCACTTTGAAATTCATCTCTTGTTTTTATTTCATGATAAACCTATAATTTCCACTTTTTCTGTTTTTTTCCGCAAATTCTTCTCCGTACTTTTTCTTATCACGTTCATATCTTTCCACATCATTTAGGGCATCATAGGCATACTTCGGATTAGTCGTGTCATATCCACCGGCTTGCCGTTTTCTGAGTGCCGTCATGCAGTCCATACCATTACGAATATCCTCATGATAAGCATCCTCGTCAAAGTAAATGGGTTGCTTAACAGGTTTCTCAAGGGCTTGTTCTACAATCTCTTTTCCGGCGAAGATTAGAGATAATAATCTTAAAAATGTAAACATAAAATCATCTCCTTTATTTAATCATATCTTATATTTTATTCATCTGCATATTTCCATTGCCAAGATTGCTAACCTCTTCCAAGATTGCTAACCTCTTCTCTGTAATTCCAGATAATCTGTCTGATTACACAGGTACTGTCCAGTCTGCCGAAGTAGAAGATTGTGAGAATATTTCCGTCGGGGAGAATAACCGATGCGGGATATCCGAGGTCACCGCTCGGTCCGTCGTCAACGAGGATGTTGTCCGAATCCCATGTCTCGCCGTCGTCCTTGCTGAACATCACGCGGATTCCGTAAGGCTCGTTTCTGTATCCGTATACGCTGATGAGAGTACCGTTATGCTCGATGATATGCGCCGGTGAACCGCCTCTCTGTGAAAGAAGTGCGTGAGGGGAGGTGAATGTCTTTCCGCCATCAGTCGATTCGCTCTGCCATACGGAGAAGTAGCCGTTTCCTTGCATACGGATGTGCACGATGATCTTTCCGCTGGATGTGATGATTGTATGCGGCTCGCAGCTTACGATCCCGTCTGCGTTTTCGATCTCGCTGAGCAGCTCATAGCTTCCGTCGGCATACATTTTATAACACGAGAGGTGCTTCTCTCCTTCTCTGAACTGATCGTTATCGGAGAACTTTCTGCCGATATAAAGCAGAGTTCCGTCGGGCATTTCTGTCGGGCCGTGGGGGCAGGTTACGGGCATCAGCTTGATCGGGCCGTATGTGACGCCGTTGTCGTGGCTGATACGGTATGTAGAGCCGACATATTTTCTCCAGTCGGGGCATTTCTTCTCAACAAAATCAAGATACTTGTTAGCGTATGCGCAGTCTCCGCCGTCATTAGCCCATCCGTGTCCGTGCTGGAATTCAAGCGAATTGTTGAAGCTCGTCACGATCAGGCTGCTCTCGCCGAACGCTGTAATACCGCCGTCACGGTCGTCAAGGGGAGTGTCGATTACAGGTGTGGGAAGAGACCATGTTTTGCCCTCATCAGCGCTGAACATAACCACGCATTTTCCGAACGGGCATACATGGCCGAGTCTGAATCCCGATGCCGCAATTGCAAGACGTCCGTCCTTGAGGCGTGTGATTGTAGGCCAGCCCCAGTAGTTATGCAGGCTGTCGTCATTGCATCCGATGATTTTTGATTCGAGAATATTGATTTTCATGCTGAGTTTCCTCCTGCAAAAATATTGTCGCTTTACGCCATTGTCTTGAGCATATCAAGAGATACCGAGTATTTTGTGGGAAGGCCCGCGTCGAACGCTTTATACTCTTCGTACATATATTTGCTCATGCGGTGTACTTCGTTTCCGAGAGAACCTGCGATATGAGGTGTGAGGAACACATTGTCGAGTGTGTAGAGCTTGCTGTCAGCCACCGGCGGTTCGGGGAATGTAACATCGAGAACGGCTGTGAGAGTGGGATCTTTCTCGAGTGCCGCGATCATATCGTCTTCAACAACCTGTGCGCCGCGGCCTGTATTGATGAACACGCAGCCGGGCTTCATGAGGTCGAAGTGTTCCTTGTTGATCATGCCGACTGTCTGAGAATTGTTTGCGAGGTGATTTGACACTACCTGGCATTCCGCGAAAATTGTCTTGAGATCAACCTTTGTAACGCCGAGTTCAGCCGCTTTTTCATCGGAAAGGAACGGGTCAAACACGAGAGTTTCGATTTCTTCAAGTGATTTCAGCTTTTCGATAACCATCTTTCCGATCATGCCGGCTCCGATGATACCTACCTTGATGCCGTAGTTGCCGGGGAACTGGATCGGATAATTTCTGTTCCAGTTTGATCCTACTGCCTTACGGTGGATTGTCTGGAAGAAGCCCTTTGAAGCGAGGATGATCTGCGCGAGTGTATATTCAGCTACGGGAACGCCGTTTGCCGCCCATGCGCTGAACACAGCAACGCCTTCGTCAAGGAATTCACGCGCGAAGCCCTGGACAGTACCTGCAGCATAGAAAATAGCCTTGAGATTGGGGAGATATTCTTTGATCTCCTCTTTTTCAAAATGAGGCATGCCCCAAGTCGAGAAAATGTAGTCGGTATTTTTCAGAATGTCACGGTATTCGCCGAGCTCTTCCTTTGTGATAACATGAAGTGTCGGGAAATTCAGTTCGGAGTTCAGCAATTCGATTCTGGAATCGGGGTAAACATAGTGAACTCTTTCGTCAAGACCCATAAAAACCGCGTTTTTCATAACAAATCTCCTTGTCATAGTATTTTGGCAGCTCAGCCGCCGAAGTAGTATTTACCGAAATCCTCAAACTCAAGGATATCGGAGATTATATAATTTGACACGAACATTCCGGCGGGAGTCAGTGCGTACACACCGTTCTTTGCCGTCATGAATCCGTTTCGGATAAACATTTCGCACTTTCTGCCGTAGAGCGACTCGAACGAGAATCCGAATCTCAGCGCGAACTCACGGCTGTCGATACCTGCAGCAAGTCTGAGACGGAGCATGATGTACTCACCCATACGCTCTCTTTCCTCGACAGTCTCGCAGGTGTCGGTGATTCTTACCTTTGATTCTTTCACCGAGACACCCTGGATATACCGTCCGATGTCCCCCGTGAACGAGAATCTGCTTCCGTTGAAGAAGGAATGTGCCGACACGCCGAAGCCGAGGTATTCGTCGCAGTTCCAGTATTTGAGGTTGTGCGCGCACATGTGACCGCGGCGGGCGAAATTGGAAATCTCATACTGCATGTAGCCGCAGCTCCGCAGGTAGTCGACTGCGCCGAGGTACATGTCCGCTTCGGTGTCCTCGTCGGGGAGGTACGGCGCGATCTCGTTATAATTCCGGTGGAACGCCGTGCCCGGTTCGATCTTGAGGTCGTAGAGGGAGATGTGATCCGGTGCAACCTGCGTGATGTACGAGAGCGTGTGCATCAGCGACTGCGTGGTCTGATACGGGATGCCGAACATGAGGTCGACGTTGATGTTTTCGAATTTCGCGTCGCGCGCCATCCGGAACGACCGTGCGAAATCCTTGCGCGTGTGACGGCGGGAGAGCGTTTTCAGCTCAATATCGTGCGCGCTCTGCAGCCCCATGCTCAGCCGGTTCACGCCGAGACGGTGGAGCCGGAGCAGGGTAGGGTAGGACACGGTCGCAGGATTGGCCTCAATGGTGAATTCCACGTTTTTGGTGAGCCTGAAGTTCTTCTTGATGGCGCGGATCAGGCGGAACAGCTCCTCCGGCGGAATGCAGGTGGGCGTACCGCCTCCGATGAACACGGTGTCCGGCGCGTATGCGGAAGCGCTGGCACGGTAGCTTTCCATGTGCGCAATCAGCGCGCTGATGTAGCGGGTGATGACCTCGGGATTCTGCACCGGCGCGGAGTTGAAGTCGCAGTAGGCACATTTGGAGAGACAGAACGGGATGTGAAAATACAGCCCGAGCCGTTTCTGGTCATTGGAATATAGCTGCATGAAACTCATGCCTTTCGTTTGAATTTTATGCGGTGGAGAGACATTGGGGAAAAACACAATTTCCTCAGTTATCGTCATCCAGCTTGAGGACGGCCATGAAGGCTTCCGGAGAAACCTGTACCGAGCCGAGCTGGCGCATCTTCTTTTTACCTTCCTTCTGCTTTTCAAGCAGCTTCTTCTTACGGGTGATGTCACCGCCGTAACACTTTGCAAGAACGTCCTTGCGGAGCGCCTTGACCGTTTCGCGGGCGATGATCTTCGAACCGATCGCTGCCTGGATCGGCACTTC
>CAZPPN010000171.1:0-5173 GCA_964588425.1 uncultured Ruminococcus sp.
CGGCGGTGCTACAAATATGCAGGGCATGATCAAGCAGGCTCAGAAGATTCAGGAAGATATGGCTACTCTTCAGGAAGAGCTTGACGCGCGTGAATACGATATCAAGGCAGGCGGCGGTGTTGTTACAGTAAAAATCAACGGCAAGCTCGAAATCCTTGCTATTGAAGTTTCTCCCGAAATCGTTGATCCCGATGATACTGAAACACTCAATGATATTCTCACAGCTGCTGTAAACGAAGCTATCAAGAAAGTAAACACAACAAACACAGACGAAATGAACAAAGTTACCGGCGGTCTCAACATTCCCGGTATGGCCAATTTCCTTTGATTGAATATGACTGAAAACCTCGAACCTCTTGAGCGTCTTACGGATATGTTCCGAAAGCTGGACGGTGTAGGCAAAAAATCGGCTGCGAGATATGCATTCTGTGTTCTCAACTTCACAAACGAGGAAGCTGCTGAATTTGCCGAAGCTATCCTTGCCGCGAAGACTGACATTCACAAGTGTTCCGTCTGCTGCAACATTACCACCGGAGATGTCTGCGCTGTATGCTCATCCGATGTAAGAGATCATTCCGTCGTTTGTGTGGTCGAAGATCCGAAGGCAGTTATTTCGATCGAGAAAACGAGACAGTACAACGGTGTTTACCATGTACTTCACGGCACTATTTCTCCTATGAGACAGATCACGCCTGACAAACTGACTATCGGTGAGCTTCTTTCGAGAATCGGTTCGGATGACGAGGATATTGAAGAGATCATTCTTGCAACGAACCCGACAGTCGAGGGTGAAGCTACGGCGATGTACATTGCAAAGCTCGTCTCTCCGCTCGGAATCAAGGTTACGCGAATTGCGAACGGTGTTCCTGTCGGCGGAGATCTCGAATATGCGGACGAAGTTACACTCAGACGCGCTATTGAGGGCAGATACACTCTGATCTAAATTCAGCAAACAGCTCCTATGTTTTTTCATAGGAGTTTTTTAATCGCAAAAAATCCTCCGCCGGAACTATATTGAACCGAACGGAGGATTTCTTTTTTACATATTAAATTTTGCTGATTATTTTTCTTCTTTGTCAGCCTTGTCAGCTTTCTTGCCGGCATACTTCTTGCAGCAGGCAACGACTACGCCGGAGAGTGCGATAAGAGCAAGTGCGTTGGGGATAACCATGAGCTGGTTGAGAGTATCCTGTACGTCCCATACGAGATCGTTATCAAGGATTGTACCGAGGAATACGCAGATAACAGCTATTATGCCGTATACGATTTCGCCTTTCTTGCCGAAGAGGTATGTAACGTTGATCTTACCGAAGAGGTTCCAGCCTACGATTGTGGAGAACGCGAAGAACAGGAGACAGATTGCTACGAAGAGGTTACCAACACTTTCGCCGAAGAGGGTACCGAATGCGAGCTGTGCCATATTAGTCTTGTCGATACCTGCAGCAGGACCGTTAGCAAGTGCGCCGCCTTCTGTGTAGAGGCATGTGATAACAACGAGAGCTGTCATTGTAAGTACGATGAATGTGTCGATGAACACACCGATCATAGCAACAACGCCCTGTTCGTGGGGATTCTTTACGTTAGCCTGAGCGTGTGCGTGAGGTGTAGAACCCATACCTGCTTCGTTGGAGAAGAGACCTCTCTTTGCGCCCTGGGAGATAGCCTTGGCGATTGTAGCACCGAATGCACCGCCTGCAAGAGCCTGAGGAGCAAACGCATACTTGAAGATCATACCGAATGCTGCGGGAATATCTGTGATGCGTGCGATAAGAATTACAAGACCGCCTACAAGATACAGGCAAGCCATTACGGGAACAAGCTTTTCAGATACTGATGCAATTCTCTGTACGCCGCCGATGAAAATGAATGCGGAAACAGCGGCAAGAATGATACCGATAATCCATGCGGGAATACCGAGAGCTGTGGAGAATGTGGAACCGATGGAGTTTGACTGAACCATAGCACCCATGCATCCGAGAGAGAGGATAGTAGCAACTGCAAAGAAAACTGTAAGGAAAGAACCTAATTTGTTATTGAATGCTTTTTTGATATAGTATACAGGACCGCCCTGTACATTTCCGTCGGGATCAACAATTCTTGTTTCCTGAGCGAGAACTGCTTCGGCATAGATTGTTGCCATACCGAGGAATGCAATGATCCACATCCAGAAGATAGCGCCGGGACCGCCGACGAGGATAGCACCGGATGCACCGACGATATTACCTGTACCTACCTGAGCTGCGATAGCTGTTGCAAGAGCCTGAAATGAACTCATACCGCTCTTGTGCTTGCCGCCTTTCATTGAGAAGTTGCCGAATACTTTTTTCATACCTTCGCCAAAGCAGCGAACCTGAACAAACTTGGTACGGATTGTGAAGAGAAGACCGGTACCGATCAGAAGAATCAGCAGGACATAGTCGCCCATATAACCGTTGATTGCCTTCACAATGTTGTGAAATACTTCCATAAAGCCTCCGAAATAAATATAAATTATGGGAAATAAAAAAACCGCCGAATCTTTATTCGACAGCTCCGGAGTTCAGGATATGCAGCAGTACATAATGCACTTTGTATTCTGCTCTGTCCTTTGGCCTGAGAGATTCGGACATATTCAGTCCTTGCACCTTCGGCACCCGATCTTACACGGGATTCTCCAGAGTCCCCTCCCCTCTCAGTCTCTTTCGCGGATCCTAAAAGGTTCAATGGGATTATGATGTTATATTATACTCTATTCACCCGTACTTGTCAATAGGATATTGAATTTTTTTGACGAAATATGCGATAAATATTCAAAAAAATGTAAAAAGAACGACAGGACACACTTTGAGCTTTCAGCGTGTATCTCAAGCCGTTCTCTTTAATATCAGTTATTCATCAGTTTTTCCCAGGATGTGTTTACACATCAGCGGTTCCGGGAATTACTCTCAATCCGATCTTAGCAATGTTTTGTTAATAAATCCGGACTTCGTATACACCCGGAATTCTTGTTTTGTCCCATGTTTCATGGATTGTCAACACAATACGATCAACTTTAACATCAGGAATCATACAGACCGCGAGACGGTGATAATTCTCGTCGATTGTCTGCGAATACACTTCATTTTGGTTAAGATATAGACTAAGTGAGTATTTTTTTACACATTGTCCACTGACGCGCTGTCCACTTTCATAAGGCATTTCGTGTACTGTTCTTTCCAGTGTGTCAAAGGTGATGCGAATCTGATTGATACAGGATTCTTCTGCAAGATCAAAAGTAAGATCTGCAGGCAGAACAGCGGGTTTCCACATATTTTGTGGATTCTCAGAAAATCTGCGGTTATATCCGTTCTGAACGAGGTATGCTTCACCGACAGTCGGGCATGGGGAAAGTTTATATACGCTGGCACCGGGGACAATTGTGAATATTCTTTCGTTTTTTTCATTATATGAAATACCATCGATGCGTCTGACGAAAGAAAGCAGATCATCAATTGCTGCAATCTGTATCGCTTGACTTTCTGTGCTGATGTAAAGAGCAAGTCTGTCATCATCACAGAGATGATCCTTTTTATCAAGGCTGACATTTAAATCAAATGAAATATCCCCTTCATAATGTGGCGGCACAATCTTTTTGTCCTTTGCCAAAGAATGATACCTTTCAGTCCGATTATCATTTCCCCATTCTGCCTCGTTATGATGGACATAGTAAGAAAGCCAAGTCCGTTCACCTCTGTACTGCCACTTTTTTTCCGGGATATACCGTGACAGCAAACATTCAACTTCTATGCTTTCGTCTGATGTATTCCGAAGAAGAAAACTTGCTTTGTCAATACGTTCAGAAAAATCCCATAATTCAGATCCGGCGATATTTATAACTGGTTTAAAAACTGCATGATTGGGGAGTGAATACACGGTTTCGCTGGATGCAGTGACTGTCGCCGTACGTGTAAGATCGGCGGTATCTGTGTTTATAACATTTGGGATTGTGCAGTCTTCTTTCAACAGACGCTGACGCAGTTCTTCGGTATATCCTTCAGTATAAAGTTGTCTCGAGCTGATGTTGTATTCTGCACACATGGCAGATGCCATACCGACAACCTGTCCAACTGTCGCAAGTGTACGCTGAAGTCGAATTGAACCATGAGCCAGATGAGTAGCACTAAGCAGGCGGGATGCAAAAAAGGGATTGGCAATGTTCTTTGAATACAATGCACGGTAAGGTATGGTGTAAACCGGAGGAAGAAGATAATATGTTACCTTTACATATTCGGGAAATTCTTCTTTAGGATCATGTACATCAATAGCAAAACCGCCGACTGCCACAGCATCATCGAATTGACGTCCTGTTTCAACATCCGTTTCAGTCACAATATAATCACCTTCGAAACGTCTGCTTTCACGTTTTGCCATTTTTGAGCTGACCCAAAGAAGCTCCCAGTTTTTCAGTGATTGTTCCTGATATGATTTTGCCTGCTTCCATGCGCTGTCAATTTGGCAACGCAGCCGTGAATACACTTCATGACCGTCACGGATAACATCAATATCTCCGCCGGTTTCAGCAGGATAGAAAAATCGAACATCAGATTTGCCTTCAGGTATAATATGCACATCTCCTCCGTAACCGGGATAGAATTCCGGTGTATTTCTATCCGGAGTAAATGGCATATTCCTGTGTGTATCACGGATGATGGAAACAAGAGAAGCCCCCATTGTAATCCGATCAGCATTTTCCGGTGCAAGTCTTTCTCCGAATTCGTATTTCGATTCCCCCCCATTCGGTAAACAGCCCCTGCCCTTTCCGAAACATTTCCGTCCCCAGAATCATCAATCACAACCCCAGAAACATTAATACGTACACGAGTATACGTAAGCGTGTCCTCACAAATGACTGCTGTTATCTTGTCTTCCTGCATGACGGGAGTGTGTGCATAGTGACTCCGCAGAACAGTTACACCTGCTTCTTCAAGAGCAGATGACATGATACTGTCCCATTCCATTAAGATATTGTAGTGCTTATCATGTGAGTCTGTTTTCGCATTTCTGAATGCAGCTTCTTCGATTAGTTCACCGACAATTCCGGTGGAAGTCATATATGGATGAAAACGATGCGCATCTGAAGGATGAACACCTATTTCAGGACCGCAGTTCCCACCTAAAGTCAGACTCTTTTCTACAAGTACAACTTTTCTACCCA
>CAZPPN010000172.1:0-5166 GCA_964588425.1 uncultured Ruminococcus sp.
GGCATCTGAGATCATTGCGCGGGCAATCGTGAGAAGCTGTTTCTGGCCTTTCGAGATGTTCACACCCTCGTCAGTCAGGAGCGTGTCATACCCGTGCGGCAGGGAGCTGATGAACGAGTGGATACCGGCGGCTTTTGCGGCAGCTTCGATCTCGCTGCGTGTTACTTCCCTCGGAGAGCCGTATGCGATATTCTCCGCAATCGTTCCGCTGAACAGCCATGTGTCCTGGAGAACCATCGTGTACGAGCGTCTGACAGAAGAACGGTTTGCTTCGGCGATGTTCCTGCCCTCGAGATTTATCACACCGGATCCGGGATCGTAGAACCGCATCAGCAGATTGATGATCGTTGTTTTGCCGGCACCTGTCGGACCTACAATCGCCGCTGTCATGCCGGGTTTTACTTTCATCGTAAGATCGTGGATGATCTGCTTGTCCGCGGTGTAGCCGAAGTTTACGTTTTCGAGGTCGACCTTGCCCGTGACGTGAACTCCGCCGTCGGTCTTGTCTTTTGTGAATACAACAGCATTTTCGACATCGGGGGATTCTTCGGATTCGTCAAGGAGTCGGAAAACTCTCTCGGCTGCGGCTGCTGCGGACTGAAGCTCGTTAATAATGTTCGCCGTTTCGTTGATCGGGCCGCTGAATTTGCGCGAGTAGAGCACGAACGATGATACATTACCGATCGTGATGCCGCCTGCGAGATAGAGAAGCGAGCCGAATACTGAGACAAGTCCGAGCGAGATGTTGTTGATGAAGTTGACGGTAGGGCCTACCATTGTGCCGTAGTAGTCTGCGTTGAAGTAGGCGTCGGCAGCGGTTTTGTTGCGGATTGCAAAGCGTGAGATCATCGTCGGCTCTTCGCTGTACGCACGAACAGTTTTCTGACCTGAGAGACATTCCTCAGCGTAACCGTTCAATTCACCCAGCTTGCCCGATCTTGCTCTGAAGAGGGGACGGAATTTGTTCGCCATTTTTGTTGTCGCAATCATCGAAAGCGGAACGGTGACGGCAAACACAAGACAGAGCCTCGGGGAGATCGAGATCATCATCACAAGCGAGCCGACAACTGTTACGACGCTGGAAGCAATCTGCACAAGGTCGGTCGACAGGGTAGCGTTGATCGTGTCGATGTCGTAGGATATGCGCGAGATGATGTCGCCTGTCTGCGTTACGTCAAAGTAACCGACTTTCATTTTCATCAGCTTTGCGAAGATATCCTCACGCATTTTTCTGACGATTCCGCGTGAGAGGTTGATCATGACAATCTGAAGTACATACGCGAGAACACTTGAAATAATGTATGCGCCGATCATCAGAACGCAGTAGTAAATGATTTTGTCGAAATCTGCCGAACCTGATTCTGTTCCGATAGCATCGATCGCTTTGCCCGAGAGCGTGGGACCGAGAAGCGAGAGCAGGTTGGAGCAGACGGAAATGAGAAGCGCGGTGAGATATCCCCATCTGAATTTGTACATATACTTTCCGAGACGGAGAAGGACTTTGAGTTTTTTCTTCGATACGTTTTCGACAACGGTATCTTCGGGGCGTGTAGCCTTAGGACCTCTATTCAAGGAGCGCACCTCCCATCTGTGAATCGCTGATCTCTTTGTAGAGCGGACAGTTTTCAAGAAGCTCGGCGTGAGTTCCGCTGCCCGTGATACGTCCGTCTTCCATAACGAGGATCAGATCCGCGTGCATGATCGACGAGATACGCTGAGCGACAATGACGGATGTGGTATTTTCACTGTAATTCTCACGGATCGCGGCTCTCAGACGGGCATCGGTTGCATAGTCGAGCGCGCTGGAGCTGTCGTCGAGCACAAGAATCTCGGGATCTCCCGCAAGTGCACGGCTGAGGATTACGCGCTGTTTCTGACCGCCGGATATGTTCGCGCCCTTGATAGACAGCTCAAAATCGAGACCACCGGGTTTTTCTGCGATGAACCGGTCAGCCTGAGCGTGAACTGTCGCTTCGGTTATCTGTTCTTTCGTCAGACCGCGGCCGAAGTCGATGTTTGTCTCAATCGTGTCAGCGAACAGAAAATCGTTCTGGAACGCCGCACCGAACTTTTTAGATATTTCATCACGGCTCATAGAACGCACATCCTGACCGCCGAGCTTGACTGAACCGGAATCGACGTCATACTGCCGCATGAGAAGTGCGATGAGCGTGGTCTTTCCTGCACCTGTCGGACCGATGATGCCGAGTGTCTGACCTGCGCCGAGCTTGAATGAGATATCCTCGACGTTGTTTCTCACACCGTTGTAGGAGAATGAAACGTGATCGAACTCGATCTTGGGTGCTCGGGATGAAGGCGGATTCTGCCTGCCGTATGACGGATCGGGCTGCATATCGTGTGGAGTGTCAAGGACTTCGCCGATACGGTTTGCGGATGCGATTGCGCGGGACGACATTACGAAAATTCTCGTGACGCTCATGAGTGCGTTGAGGATGATCGTGAAATATGAAGTGAACGCGATGATCTTGCCGGTTTCCGACAGACCTGCGTTTACACGGTAAGCTCCGACGAGGATGACCGCAACAAGACCGAGGTTGAGAAACAGGTTCATCAGCGGGCTTGTGAGAGCCATATTGAGCGCGGCTTTTTTCTCGGCTTTGTTCAGGTTGAGATTAGCTCCGTCGAAGCGCGTTTTTTCAGCATCTTCTTTGCCGAGAGCCTTGATGATTCTGATGCCCTGAGCGTTTTCGCGGACAACCCGAGTCATGTTGTCGGTCTCGGTCTGCTGATTGGTGTACAGGGGGATACCGCGCTTTGTGACAAAATACACGGATACGCAGATGAACGGCATGACTGCTATCAGAACGAGAGTGAGAACCGGCTCAAGGATGAACGCGAGAATCACACCGCCGAGAAGGAGACATGGCGCACGCACACCCATTCGCTGGATCATGCCGACGAACTGGTGGATGTTGTATGTATCGGACGTCAGACGGGATTCGAGCGAGGGGATCGTGAATTTGTCGATCTGACGCGCGGAGAGGTAGGAGATCCGCTTGAACAGGTCGTTTCTGATCTTTTCCGTGGTGTTCCGTGCAACTCTTGCCGCCATGCGGTTTGCGATTACGTTTCCGAGGATCGCGATGATCGAGCAGAGAAGCATCAGTATGCCGCACAGGTAGATCATCTTCCGTTCCCCGGTCGGCACGATGTCGTCGATGATGTACGAGAGCAGCATCGGAATGAACAGATCCATGACAGTTCCGATGAACTTGATTGCGAATCCGCACATCATCCGTCCGAAAAACGGTTTCACATATGAAATAATGTACTTCAAAATGATGTCCTTTCTTTGGATTTGGTGGAATTATTACAAAATAATTGTCTGATTTTAATTATACCATATTTTTCGTCTGTGTTCAACCGTGCCGGATTTAATTAAGGCGGTGTAATAATATATATAACATATAATGAAAGAAAAACAGGCACCGTCGGAATAGGCGATACCTGCTTGTTATATTGATTACTTGTGGAACAGTTTTTTCGTTTCGTAGACCGGCTCACGTGTGAGATTCATGCCAAGACGGCGGAATGTGTCTGAGTCAACGTGCGATACGATTACGCTGGTGTGAGCTTCGCATCCCTTGAGACGCGGAATCTGATCGAATGCGGATTTTGCGTTCGGATCGGTTGCGGCGCAGATCGAAAGCGCGATCAGAATCTCGTCGGCGTGGAGTCTGGGGTTCTTTGATCCGAGACTGCCGGTTTTGAGCTTACAGATAGGCTCAATAACAGAGGGGGAGATGAGATGTGTGCTGTCGTCGATTCCCGCGAGGGTCTTCAGCGCATTGAGAATAACCGCAGCGCAGGCACCGAGAAGATCCGATGTCTTTCCGGTCACAACCTTTCCGTCGGGCAGCTCAATTGCTGCTGCCGGAGCGTCGGTAAGTGCGGCTTTGTCGTTTGCGGCTTTAACCACAACTCTGTCATCGGGAGTGATCTTAGCGCGGTTCATGATCAGCTCGATCTTGTAAACTTCTTCGTTGTCACAGAGTCCTTTGCGGTTCTTAACGAGGCAGTCGTAATAGCGGCGTATGATCTCCATTTTTGATGCGTGCGCTACCGCTTCATCGTCGACAATGCAGAATCCGACCATGTTTACACCCATGTCAGTCGGACTCTTGTAAGGACATTCGCCGTAGATTCCTTCGAAAAGTCTGCGGAGAACGGGGAAAATCTCGACGTCACGGTTGTAATTCGATGCGGTCTCGCCGTACGCTTCAAGATGGAACGGGTCGATCATATTCACATCGGAGAGGTCAACGGTAGCGGACTCGTATGCTATGTTGACGGGATGAGTGAGAGCGAGATTCCATACGGGGAAAGTCTCAAACTTCGCGTAACCCGACTTGATGCCGCGTTTGTTGTCATGGTAGAGCTGGGAGAGGCAGGTTGCCATCTTTCCGCTTCCGGGACCGGGTGCAGTTACAACGACGAGCTGGCGGGATGTTTCGATATATTCATTGCGTCCGTAGCCTTCTTCGCTGACGATATGCTTGATGTTGGTGGGATAACCGTCGATGTGGTAATGCTTGAACACACGGATGCCGAGGTTTGTCAGACGCTTGATAAATGCATCTGCGGATGGCTGTGCGCTGTACTGGGAAATGCACACGCTTCCTACATAAAGTCCGATCTCTCGGAAAGCGTCGATGAGGCGGAGCGCGTCAAGGTCGTAAGTGATACCGAGGTCGGCGCGCATTTTGTTCTGTTCGATAGCTGCAGCGGAGACTACGATGACGATTTCAGCCTTGTCGCGAAGCCGGAGAAGCATCTCGAGTTTGCTGTCTGGCTTGAAGCCGGGAAGTACGCGTGATGCATGATAGTCGTCGAACAGCTTGCCGCCGAATTCCAGATAAAGCTTGCCGCCGAATTTTGATATGCGCTCCGAAATCTTCTCGGTCTGAAGCTGTATATATTTATTGTTGTCAAAACCGATTCTGAACATGGAAAACTCCTGAAAATAAAATCACAATATATATTATAATATAAAATGAAATAAAGTTCAAGATTTTATGCGCAAAAGTACGAAGAAAATATTTTTTCATACCCGTGCGAAGTACGAAAAACGGAATTTGCGGTGATTTTGCAAAAACCTCGAAAAACCGCAAAAAACTTTGCGAAAAGGTATTGACAAAGGTTGAG
>CAZPPN010000173.1:0-5087 GCA_964588425.1 uncultured Ruminococcus sp.
TCACGCTCGTAGAATATTTCACGAACAGTTTTCAGAGTATCATTCATATGCGTATCCTCAACGATAAAAATACAGTGTATGAGTCCGATAATTCCAAAAATCAAAACCTATACATAATATACGCAAAAAATCTCTATTTTACTTTTTTTACTGCCGATAAGCGCCGAATATCACACTCTCGACGCTCTCTCCTCGCATCTGACAAGAGATACCTTGCCTTTGCCGTAGGATATTTCCGATACGGTTTTAACAACTTCCTCGGAACGTGCTTTTTCGATCGCAGATATAACAGTAACATTCTCGCCGAAATCGCAGTGATCCTCGCTTGCGCCTATCTTCTCAAGAGCAACGGTGAGCCGCTGATAGTCGGAATACGAAACCGTGATTTTCATGACCGCATATTCTTCGAACACAGCAAGTCCTGCCGCATCTATCGCGATCTTTGCCGCCGCCGAATATGCTCTGACAAGACCGCCCGCACCGAGAAGGATTCCGCCGAAATATCTGGTGACAACAACGCAGAAATCGGTTGCTCCCGACATTTTGATCACGTTGAGGATCGGCATACCTGCTGTTCCCTGAGGCTCTCCGTCGTCGTAGTATCTCGCAACAGCACCGCCCGCGATGGAATAAGCGTAAACATTATGTGCGGCATCGTGATATTCACGGCGTTTCGCTTCGATGAACATACGTGCCTCTTCTTCTGACGCGACGGGAGCTGCATGACCGATAAAAATCGACTTGCGCTCCTCCATTTCGCATGACACAGACTGAGCGAGCGTGATTCTTTTCTTAGGCTCGTCCGCCTGCGGTGTTTTTGTGATTTTTTTCATTATATATTATTCTTCGATTATATATTTCTTTATTTTTGCGTACAGCTTTTCGTCCGCCACGCATCTGCACCAGATCCCGTCCTCGCGGTAGTCCATTTCAACGTCATCCGCTTCTTTATAGATGATGCCTGTCACAGCGCCGTCTTCCGGAGGGATCATAAGTGTCACCCTGTGCTTGCCGAATGCTGATATTTTCTCAATCTTCTCGACAAGTGCATCACATCCTGCGCCTGTTTTTGCGGAGATGAACACAACCTCGGTATTGTTATCCGACGCAAGGGCTTTCATATGAATCAGCGCATCACGGTCGGCACAGATATCGCATTTGTTGAAGACATATATCGTAGGCTTTCCCGCTGCTCCGAGCTCTTCGAGAAGATTTGTCGTAACCTCGGTCTGGCTGATGAATTCGGGGTCCGAGGAGTCGATCACTATGAGCAGGATATCGGAATACACAGCTTCATCGAGGGTTGATTTGAACGCTTTGATAAGATGATGCGGAAGATTTCTGATGAATCCTACGGTATCGGTGAGAAGCAGTTTTGTGTCGTTCGGGGTTGTAAACTGGCGTGTTGTCGGGTCAAGTGTCGCGAACAGCTTATTTTCGGCAAGAATTCCGGCTCCCGTGAGATAATTGAGAAGTGTGCTCTTACCGGCGTTTGTGTATCCGACGATACCGCATTTTGTGATGCCGGATTTATCTCTCTGGCGGCGCATTGTGAGTCTGTTCTGCTCAACCTTACGCAGTTCTTCTTCAAGCGCGGAGATTTTCTCCTTGATGCGTCGTCTGTCGATCTCGAGCTTTGTTTCACCCGGACCTCTCGCGCCGACAGAACCGGATGAAGCCGTACCGCCCTGACGTGAGAGTTCTTTTCCTCTTCCGACGAGACGGGGAGATGTGTATCTGAGCTGAGCGAGCTCTACCTGAAGGCGTCCTTCGCTTGTCCGTGCGTGATCGGCAAAAATATCAAGTATCAGCATACTTCTGTCGATAACGGATACATCGGAATCAATTTCGTCCTCAATTGACTTGATCTGTGAGGGTGAAAGCTCGCAGTCGAACACTACCAGCTCAGCCTCAAGATTTGCACAGAGTTCGGACAGCTCAGCTATCTTTCCGCTTCCGAGGACTGTACGCACATCCGGAGTTTCCCTGCACTGGGTAAGAATACCGACACAGTCACAGTCCGCAGTTTCAGCGAGTCTTTCAAGCTCTCCGAGAGAGATATGACATTCCGTTTCACCGCCCTGGGGATATATCGCGCAGAGTATTACTTTCATTTTATTCTCATTGGTATTCACGTGCTTATCCATGAAAAAATACCTCTTTTCCTATTTTTCGGGTGCAAAATAACAGAAAAAGTCGGACAGGATCATAAAAGCCGCAGCTTCACATATCCTGCCCGACGACTTTTCTCGGACATTAATTACCGGTAAGAGAATCTTATTTTCCTCTCTGTTCGAGACGCTTCTTGAACTTGTCAACACGTCCGCCGGCATCAACAAACTTCTGCTTTCCGGTGAAGAAAGGATGGCACTTGGAGCAGATATCTACTCTGAGTTCACCGTTAGCATCGCCCTTTGTAGAACGAGTAGTTACAGCTTCACCGCAAGCGCAGCGGATTGTAACTTCCTTGTATTCGGGATGGATCTCTGTTTTCATTATATTCACCTCTTCCACAGATATTCACACGATGTGTATTATACCACATTATTTTTCGTTTTGCAATAGTTTTTTGAGATTTTTTTCGCCAATATATCAAATTTTCTCAGTTTATATTTTGGCGATATTGCAGATTCCATCCGATTTGCCTCTCACTTATCATACTCTTTTCTCAATCTGCCGTCTCAGTCTCACGATTATCCGCTTTTCGAGGCGTGATATATATGACTGAGATATTCCCATGCGGTCGGCGACTTCTTTCTGAGTCAGTTCTTTTCCGCCGCGCAGACCGTATCTCAGCTCGATGATCTCACGTTCCCTCTCGTCAAGTGATGCGACCGCTTCCCTGACGGTTTTTTCGTCTTCGCTTTTTTCAAGCTCCTGCCCGACAGGTCCGTCTCCCGAGTCGAGAACATCGGACAGCAGCAGTTCATTTCCGTCCCAGTCTGTGTTCAGCGGCTCGTCGATCGAGATATCCCCTTTGTGAGACGCATTTTTTCTGATATACATAAGTATCTCGTTCTCAATGCATCTTGACGCATATGTTGCGAGCTTGATTCCGCGGTCGGTTTTGTATGTGTTTATACCCTTTATCAGACCTATCGTTCCTATTGAGATCAGGTCTTCGATTCCCGTTCCGCATCCCTCGAATTTCTTCGCGATATACACGACAAGACGAAGATTATGTCTTATCAGAATATCCGCGCAGGATTTGTCTTCTTCGAATTTTGCCAGTACCGCGGCTTCTTCATCGGCTGTGAGTGGAGGAGGAAGTACCTCGGCACCGTTGATGTAGTACGTCTCTCCGTCACCGCAGAAAGCGAGCATCATTCGTCCGACTGCCGCGCGGAAATCACTCAATACGCTGAGCACAGATGAGCAGATCATCATTTATTCACCTCAATATATAAAAATATTCAACACTATTTTCGTACACATCGGAGGCAGGATGATCGGCACGTCGGATCGGCTCAGGAATCGGTCATTCGGATACAGGATCGGCAATATACCATGTCCATCCGCCGTCATCGGAGAAATAGACACACTCGCCGCCGTCCCAGACACCTCTCATGGACCATTCAATGTCCGACTGAGGCAATCTGCGTTCGGGAAGATACAGCGCCATTGTCCACGGGTCGGAAACCTGCTCCGGCATGGGAACACTGCATCTCACCCAGCTCATACCGCCGTCGGTCGTTCTGTAAATCGCGTTTGAAGCGGCATACTTAGGGTGCGCGAGGGTATAGAATCCCCTTGTTTCGCTGACCATAGCGGCATCAATCAATGATGTGGTTTCATATCCGCCGATCTGTGCGCGGAAAGATACCTCGGCTTCGCACGATCCGGCGGGGACTTTCAATACCGTCATTGATGAAAGATTTGTATTCAGGAATACAAAAAACTCACCGTCATCCGTGTGCTGTATGATCCCCTCCGAGAATCCGGCTTCGATATGCTGTCCATCTGCTCCGAGTGGTTCAAGCGTGGGAATTGTTGTTGTCCAACTTTCCCCGCCGTCACGCGACACGCTTATTTTTGTCGGAGTTGAGAAAAACATCCCCTCTCTGCCGCATATGAGAATGTCGTCTCCGCTCACAGATACGAGATTGCAGTCATATACAGATCCGATGCTGCCGTAATAATACAGCTCTGTTTCAATTATTGCACCGTCTTTATGCAGCAGAATTCTGTTTTCTCCGTCGAGTGAGAAGTAAACTTCACTTTCCTCATCCGTCTGATATCCGTATTTGAGCCGTCTTCGGATTATTTCGTCATTTTCGGTAACCACGACAGAATCAGAAACAATATATCCCTGAACGTCAGAGTATTCAAAGCTGAAGCTGCTCGCACCTATATAATTCGCAGGACTGATCTCATCATCCGCACGGTATGCCTCGTAGCTTCCGCTGTAATAATCCGCTTCGCCGCCTGCTGTAATGCTTCGGTACAGATATATCAGTCTCAGCTTAATCCCGTGCCCCGAAAACTTAACCGACGCTTCCTCGGCAAGCGCGGATATAAACTCCTCATTATCTTCTATGCTTTCCCGCAGTTCTTGTTCCGTACCGTCATCAAGCGAGAATATAATCTCAGGCAGCGTCAATTCCGCCTCAGACTCCTCATATGTTTGTGCCGCAGTATCACTTTCCGTCTCGACAGCAGTCTCATGAAGTTCGGGAATATCCGCACAGCTTTCATTGCTTTCGCTATTTACAGGCTCATATGTATGCATACATCCGCTGAGTCCAAGGCAGACCGTCAAAAGAAGCATCGCATTTTTCAAAGACATGTTATGTCTTCCTTATACAGTGATGCCTGTTAGACGATATTTATACCTCAAAAGTTCTGCATTTTTACAAATCACACAAACTTTTTCTGCACAAGACTGACGGAACGATCGCGTCGCATCCCGAGTACGATGTTCTCCCTGTATCGGATGCAATTACCGCCGCGACCTCTTTTCCGTCCGCTGTCACACGATCGGGAACAAATCCACGCATAACGGTATGTCCGCCGATTCCGTCAATCGGGATAAGTCTCAATTTCAGCGGAGTATCGTCCCGTGCAAGAAGCACTCCTATATCCCCGAG
>CAZPPN010000174.1:0-5056 GCA_964588425.1 uncultured Ruminococcus sp.
CTCGACGAGGCTAAGGCTATCGCTCAGCTTCATCCCGATATCATCAATCCCGAACCCTCCGAAATCATCGGCGGCGGTAAGGGTGCAAGCCCCATGGCATACGTAATGGATTCCATCAAGGCTATCAAAGCAGTTGATCCCGATATCATGGTTGAACAGGCTGCAGGTATCACTTGCGGTCAGGAAGTTTACGATTTCATCATGGCAGGTTCCGAGGCTGCAGGCGCTGCTTCCGGTATCATGAATGCCGCTGACCCGATCGCTATGATCGACGAAATGATCGCTGCTACACGCCGTGCGGCTGACGATCTCAAAAAGATGGAAGGAAACGAACAGAAATGATTTTCAAAAAAAAATTCAAGGTACAGTCCAATGATAAGATGTGTACCTTCCACAACGTAACAGCAGAAGCTAAGGAAGCTCTTAAAGAATCCGGCATCAAGGACGGTATCCTCGTTGTTTACTCCCACCATACCACCTGCGGCGTAATCACTCAGGAATGCGCGTTCGATATGTCCATGACAGGTCTCGAAACACTCCAGCAGGACCTCATCGAAGCATTCGAAGTATTTCTTCCCACACAGCGCAAGGAAGGTATGTACCTCCATCCGGGCCCGAAGGCTCTCAAGTTCGCTGAAGAACACGACGAAGACGCAAGAGGATGCCATAACACAGACGCACACCTCCGCTCCTCTATCATCGGCAGAAGCGAAACTATCGTTATTGATGACGGTGAACTCGACCTCGGTGAATTCGGATTCATCTACTTCATCGACTTCGACACAACACGCGCACGCCAGCGTACCGTTCAGATCATGATCATCGGCGAATAACAGTTGAGGATAATACTATGAAAATCGGATTACTTCCCCTTTATGTAAAGCTGTATGACGACGTTGCTTCCGACATCCGTCCGAGACTGAACGCTTTCTATGAAAAAATCGCAGTTGAGTTTGAGAACCGCGGCATCGAAGTCGTTCGTTCTCCTTTCTGCCGTCTCAGACCCGAGTTCCACACAGCAATCACACTATTCGAAAGAGAAAAAGCTGACGCTATCGTAACTCTTCACATGGCTTATTCCCCGTCACTTGAAAGCATTGAAGCTCTCTGCGACACAACTCTCCCCCTCATCGTTCTCGATACAACAGAAACTCTCGAATTCACAAACGAACAGGATCCCGAAGAAATCATGTACTGCCACGGTATCCACGGCGTTATGGATATGTGCAGCATGCTGACTCAGAGAGGCGTTGAATACGCTATCGCTGCAGGTCACTGGCAGGAATCCGACGTTATCGACCGTGTATGCGGCTATGTTCGTGCTGCTGCGGCTGCCGGTGCTCTGAAGAACGCAAAGGTCGGTCTCGTAGGCGAATCCTTTGCCGGCATGGGTGACTTCCGTGTTGGCTACGGCGAACTCGCAGACAGATTCGGAATCCGTGTTGTCAAGCCCTCCACCGCTGACCTCCGCGAATATCTCGATAACCTCACAAAAGAAGAGATTGACGCAGAAAAAGCGTACAACAAAGAAAACTACGATTTCGCAGACAATATCGTTGAAAGAGAATACACAGAATCCGTTCGTTCCTGCCTCGCACTCCGCAAGTACATCCAGGCAAACGAGCTTACCGCGTTCTCCGTAAACTTCATGCGTATCGGCCCGAACGACGCAGGCATCACATCCATGCCCTTCCTCGAATGCTGCAAGTCCATGCAGAACGGAATCGGCTACGCAGGTGAAGGTGACGTTATGACCGCTGCATTCACAGGCGCGCTTCTCTCCGGTTACAAGGATACCACATTCGTTGAAATCTTCTGCCCCGACTGGAAGAACGATACTATCTTCCTCAGCCACATGGGTGAAGTCAACTACGGTATTGTTGAAACAAAGCCTCTCGTTTCCCGTGCAGGACGCAAGTATGCCGCTGAGGATGAATACCCCTACGCAGGCTACGCTCGTATGAAGGGCGGCCGCGGTGTTTACATCAACATCAGCCGTGCGAGAGATGACTACCGTCTGTTCGCAGCTCCCGCTGAAATGATCTCCTACGATCACGACTCGTTCGGCGGCGCTGTAAGAGGATGGATGAAGCCCGACGGATACACCACCGCTGAATTCCTCGAAGAACACAGCCGCTTGGGCGCAACTCACCACAGTATTTTCGTATACGGCGCTACTGTTGAAGAAATCGAATACTTCGGCAGTCTTCTCGGCGTTGAAACAGTAATTCTCTGACGGTGACGCTATGGCTTCTCAGAAAAAGTATATAATCGGCCTTGACATCGGCACATCTTCCATCAAAGGCACACTCATCGCCGCAGACGGAAGTGAGCGATTCACAGGCAGAGTTCCTTTCACATACACCTGCCACGATGACGGAAGCGTTGAGATCCCCGCATCGGATTATCTTGACGCCTGCTTCTCGCTTCTGAGGGAACTGTCAGCAAAGCTCCCTGAAAACGGGGAACTTGCTGCTGTATCTGCGGCATCCGCGAGCGGAAATCTTCTCCTGCTCGACAAAAACGGCGATCCCGCAGGTCCGATCTTCAACTGGCAGGACAAACGCGTGACAGACGAAGTTGAAAAGATCTTCCCAGATTTTGACAGGGACGCTTATTACCGTTCCACAGGCTGGGCATTCGATCTCAAGACTTTCCCCCTCGCCGCGCTCTGCTGGTACAAGGTTCACTATCCCGAAACACTCGCTGAATGCTCCAAGGTTGTGATGAGCACAGAATACCTCTGCTGGAATATCACAGGCAAGTGGGGTATCGGTACATCGGCAGGCACACCGTTCTATCTGATCGATCAGGTAAGCGGAACTTACAACAAAAATATTCTCGACACTCTCGGAATCCCTGAAGACAAGCTGCCGCCCGTTATGAAGACCGGCAGTATTCTCGGATATGTGACTGACGAAGCGGCTGAAAAATGCGGTCTCCCCGTCGGCACACCCATCATCATCGGCACATTCGATCATCCCAGCGCGGCTCGCGGAGTGGGTATCGTCAAGGAAGGACAGCTTCTCCTCTCCTGCGGCACATCGTGGGTAGGCTTCTATCCTGTTGCAGACCGTGCTAAGGCGGCTGACGCGAAAATGCTGATCGACCCGTTCCTCTCCGAAATCGGCGGTCCGTGGGGCGGTATGGTATCTCTCGCATCCCTGTCCGGTCAGATCGAATCTTTCACAAAGAGATACATCGACGACAGCGACGTGTGGTACAAGTCTCTCGTCAATATGTCAGCTCAGAGTGAATGCGGTGCCGGCGGTCTCTCGATCAACCTGCTCGCAGAACCTGACGACGAAGCGATCACAAAGTACGAGAAGCGTCACATTGCCCGTGCAATCATGGAAAACACCATAAATATGCTCGCCGCACGTATGGATCAGATCAAACAGTCCGGTATCGTATGCGATGAAGCGGTTATGGTCGGCGGTCCGTCCGAATCTCCGCTCTGGGCTCAGCTTATCGCGGAAAAGACAGGCATGAAAGTCCGCGGAATGCACGGTGCTTACGCCGGAGCTGTCGGCGCTGCTGTTCTCGCAGGTACCGCAGTAGGTCTCTATCCCGATCAGCAGTCCGCCTGCGCTTGTCTCAGAGAAAACTGATCCGTCGGGATATCAATGAGGTATATAAATGTATAATTTAGTAGTAAACGATTACGACAGAGAGGTTTATGAAAAGGAGCTGAAGAACTTCCTTCCCGACACTTTCATCGACCTCCACACACATATCTGGAAAAACACATTCACTCCCGCAGGTGACTCAAACGGCGGCGCTACATGGACAGGGCTTGTTGCTGATGAGATGACAGGCGAACAGCTTATCGACTCATTCAAGCAGCTCTTCCCCCAGAACAAGGTAATTCCCCTCGTTTTCGGAGGATGCAACCATGTAATCAAAGAGTGCAACGATTACGTTTACGAATCTGCGAAAAATCTCGGATTCCCGGTTCTCACACGTACCGACTATTCCATGAATCCCGACGATCTCGCACGCGAAGTTCACGCTAATCACTCACTCGGTCTCAAGCCGTATCTCACAAACTGTCCTCCCTACATTCCGTCAAACGAGATCCGGATCTACGACTTCCTCCCCATCGAGCATCTCGAAATGGCTGACCGCAACGGCTGGATAGTAATGCTCCACATCGCCCGTCCCGGCAGACTCCGCGACAAGGTGAACATCGCTCAGCTCATGGAGATCGAAAAGCAGTTCCCGAATCTCAAGCTCGTTGTAGCTCACATCGGACGTGCATACTCCAAGCAGGATATCGGCGATGCGTTCGAAGTTCTGAAGCACACAAAGAACATGATGTTCGACTTCACAGCAAACGTATGCGACGACGCGATCAAGGAATGCATCAAGGCTGTCGGAACAGACCGTCTCATGTTCGGTTCTGACCTTCCGATCTCGATCATGCGTATGTACCGCATTACCGACGAGACAGGCTGGTACAAGAATGTCGTTCCGCGCGGACTCTACGGAGATGTTTCCTACGACGCTCACATGATGGAAAGCGACGAGAAGAACATCACGCTGATGATCTACGAACAGATCCGTGCATTCAAGCGTGTTGCGTCCGAGCTTCACCTCACCGACAAGCAGATCGAGGATGTAATGTACACAAACTCAAAGAAACTGCTTGAATCCGCTCAGCGCGATATTTACGGTTGCTGAGAACCAATAAAAAAAGGCTTGTGCTATCCCATTTACGGGACGGCATAAGCCTTATTTCTATATATATCCGCATCAGAGCAGCGTGCGTCTGAGATCTTCCCCGCTCATCGGAGAGAGGTACGCCGGCGCGATGTCGAAAATCGTCTTGCATCCGATCATACCCTCGCTGTTCATACGGTATGCCGCACGCGCAAATGCAACGAGCACACTCGACGTAAAGCCGGGGTTAGACTCAAGATTCAGACTGTACTCTATAATATGCTGCTGATCTCTATCCGCGCCTGTCTTTCCGCTTCTGATGACAAATCCGCCGTGGGGAAGTCCGGAATGGTCTCTCTTCATCTCCTCGGCTGTAATAAAATGTACGGTTGTA
>CAZPPN010000175.1:0-2090 GCA_964588425.1 uncultured Ruminococcus sp.
AAATGTCGATGGCAGAATCGAATTCAGAAATCTTACTTTCCGCTATCCCGACGGAGAATACAACGCTCTCGAAAACGTATCGTTCGTGATCAATGCAGGTGAGAACGTCGGTCTGGTAGGCAAAACAGGCTCTGGCAAGACAACTATTGTGGATCTGATCCTCCGCACATACAATGTACCCGACGGATCGCTTTTCATTGACGGCCGTGATGTGAACGATGTTACAATCAAATCGGTCAGAAACGGATGTGCTTATGTTCCGCAGGATAATTTCCTGTTTTCCGACACGATTGAAAACAATATCGCGTTCGGCGTGAGCGGTCATGATACGGACAGCGTTAAAAATGCGGCAGTTCTCGCTGATATCCACTCGAATATCGAAGAATTCGGCGACGGATATGCCACAGTCCTCGGTGAGCGCGGAGTTACAGTATCTGGTGGACAGAAGCAGCGTATCTCCATTGCAAGAGCGCTGATGAAGAATGCACCGATCCTTATTCTCGACGACTCCGTATCGGCGGTTGACACCAAGACCGAAAAATCAATCCTTGAAAATCTCAAGAACACCCGCGCAGGAAAAACGACTATTCTGATCGCGCACAGAATCACCACAATCGAGAAAATGGACAAGATCATCTTCATCGACGACGGCAAGATTCTCGCAGTCGGAAGTCACAGCGATCTTTACGCAGGATGTCCCGAATACAGAAAAATGGTAGATCTTCAGAAACTCGATGAGGAAGGAGGCGCTGATCATGAATAAATATCTCCCCATACTTATTATCGGAGCGCTGATCGGTATATTCTCCGTAGTTTTCCTCACAGTTTATTTCCTTGACAAAAGCAAAAAAGAAGACTCGGAATTTGAAAGACATATGTCTGACGGCGAGATCGTAAAGCGTCTGCTCGGATACGCCAAGCCGTACAAGGGCAGCTTCATTCTCGTACTCATCATAATGCTCATCTCGATTGTCTACGATCTTGTCTCCCCTCTCCTTGTGGGTCATATTGAAGAGACCGTCAAGGGACAGTTCGAGCTGAGCTACCTTTTCTCCGTTGTTGCGGTTTATGCAGGAATCCTTATCATCAGCATGATTTCCACATATCTGCAGGCGATGATACTTCAGAAAACAGGTCAGAAGATACTCTCATCAATGCGCGAGGATATATTTGTACATATTGAGAGCCTGTCGCATGAGCAGCTCAACAACATCCCCGTCGGCAAGCTCGTGACAAGAGTAAGCAATGACCCGGGTGCGATCTCCTATATGTTCACAAACATCCTCGTCACGCTGATCAAGAATATCATGGTAATCTTCGGTGTGCTCGGCGCGATGCTGGTGCTAAACTATGCGCTGACTCTTATGGTGCTGTGCTTTGTGCCGTTTGTAATCCTGTTTACTGCGATATTCCGCAAATTCTCCCGTAAAGTACACCGCAGAGTAAACGACGCCACGACAGACATCAACACCTATCTTTCCGAAAATCTCTCAGGTATCAAGATCACTCAGATATTCAATCAGGAAGACAGAAAAATGGCTGACTTCCTCGAGAAAAGCAGTCGGCTGAAAAAGGCGAAGCAGGCACGTATGTTCGTCTTCGGCATATTCCGTCCGCTGGTCTATATGCTCTATATTTCCTCGGTAATGTGCCTGCTCTACATGGGCGGACGAGGCTATATTGACGATCTGACAATCTTCGGGCAGACTATGACTTCAGGCGTGATCGTTACGTTCTATATGTACATCTCCAAGTTCTTCAACCCGATCCAGACGCTCGCGGAACAGTTTGATATGCTTCAGCGTTCGTTTGCATCTGCGGAAAAGATTTTCACTATCATGGACATGGTACCGGAAGTAGTTGACGAAGATAACGCCATGGAGCTTGACGAAATCCGCGGTGAGATCGAATTCCGTGACGTATGGTTCGCGTACAAGCCCGACGAATGGATTCTGCGCGGCGTGTCGTTCCACATCGCACCTAAGCAGACCGTCGCATTTGTAGGCTCTACGGGTTCGGGAAAAACAACGATTCTTTCTCTTATCTGCCGCAATTACGACATGCAGAAAGGTCAGATTCTGATCGACGGT
>CAZPPN010000175.1:2100-4954 GCA_964588425.1 uncultured Ruminococcus sp.
TCATTTTGGGCAGATGCTTCAGGATGTGTTCCTCTTCTCGGGAGATATCCGCGGAAACATTCTCCTGCGTGAGGAAGAAATTTCAGATGACGAAGTTATGGAAGTCTGCCGTTATGTGAATGCAGATTCGTTCATCAATAAGCTCGATGGCGGTCTTGATGAAGCTGTGCGTGAGAGAGGCAACAACTTCTCGGCAGGTCAGCGTCAGCTTCTCAGTTTTGCGCGGACTATCATTCACAAGCCGTCGGTTATCATCCTTGACGAAGCTACCGCGAACATTGACACCGAAACCGAGCTTCTGATCCGGGATTCGCTTGAAAAAATCAGAAACATCGGCACAATGCTGATCGTCGCGCACCGTCTTTCGACCATTCAGCACGCAGACAACATCATCGTTCTCTCGCACGGCGTGATCGTTGAGCAGGGATCGCATCAGGAACTGCTTCGTCAGAGAGGCAGATACTACCGGCTCTACACGCTTCAGTTCAGCAAAGAGCAGATTTTGAGCGAGGGCTGAGCAGAATCCGCCGAACACTTCTCCGTCCGATGAGAGCATAATTTATCGGGACAGCAGAATAATTTTCCAATATAATTATATCAGACAGGAGGTAAGAGAAAAAGTATCAATCCCCCTCTCACGGCACATCATGTACCGCACTTGTCCGTGAGGGGGATTTTTTGCACAAAACAAAAAATTCATCAAATCTGTATTGAATTTGATCTGATATTGTGATACGATTGTAAATAATCCAACCAATCTCCCCGAAAGGCGTATTGCATCAATGAAAATCGAATGGAAATCCTGTCTCCGTATCGGAATCGGAGTTTTCCTTGTATATCTCGCGATCCACTACTGGCCCGATCTGTCCGGATTTTTCGGAACGGTAATCTCAGCCGCATTTCCCCTGCTGCTCGGATGTCTGATCGCGTATCTCATCAACATCCTCATGGCGTGGTATGAGCGCCACTATTTTCCGAAATCCGACAAAAGAATCGTTAAAGTCACACGCCGTGCAGTCTGTCTGACAGCCGCGTTCATATCCATGCTTGCGATCATCGCGCTTATCATCGGACTCATCGTACCTCAGCTTATCGACTGTGTTATGTTTCTCGTCAACGAAATCCCCGAAGCTATCGACAGCACTCTCGCGTACATCAACGAACTGGGTATTCTTCCGGAAGATATTTTCGAAATGCTCGACAACATCGACTGGAAATCCCGTATCGGTCAGATACTTGATGTTCTTACAACAGGTGTCGGAAACATGATGGATGTCGCAATCAAGACTGTAACATCAATTTTCTCGGGAACGGTAAAAGCGCTTCTTGCGATCATCTTCTCGCTGTATCTTCTCATCGGCAAAGAAAAGATCTGCGGTCAGTTCAAAAAGATAATGCACCGCTATATCAAGCCGCAGATTTCCGACAAGATCACATATGTAATCACAATTCTGAACGACTCATTCCACAAATTCATTGTCGGACAGTGCACAGAGGCTGTGATTCTCGGTATCCTCTGTACGATCGGTATGCTGATCTTCCGTTTCCCTTATGCAACAATGGTCGGTGCGCTTATCGCATTCACGGCTCTGATTCCCGTTGCGGGTGCATACATCGGAGCAGGTGTCGGTGCTTTCATGATTCTCACGGTATCTCCGATCAAGGCGCTTCTGTTCCTCGTTTATATCGTGGTTCTCCAGCAGCTTGAGGGTAATATCATTTATCCCAAAGTGGTCGGTTCATCGATCGGTCTGCCCGGAATCTGGGTTCTGGCGGCTGTTACGATCGGCGGCGGAGTTATGGGCGTTGCGGGAATGCTCTTCGGTGTACCTCTTGCCGCGGCTGTATACAGGATTCTCAGAGACGACGTGAACCGCGGTCTCGCCAAAACTGCCGCTGTCGAAAACTGAATAAAGAAAAACTGCTGTATCAGCTACCTCACGGGTACTCCTGAATACAGCAGTATTTATTTACTCAGCAGATTTTACCATTTCGCGCCGCAGTGGTGCACATCTTTTCCGATGAACGCAGCCTGCTTGAAATCATCGGGGTTGTTTCTGATAATATAATCAATGTACGACATGACCTGCCATGCGGTGAGCTGATATCCGCACGCATTGAGGTGTCCGCCGAGATAGAAGCGTGATATGAACTCCTTGTCATGATGCGGTGCATACTTTGCGAAATCGAGGACGTATGTAAATTCATACAGCTTCGCGATATCGTAAAACAGAGCCGCCGCTTTGTCGATCTTCTCACTGTCCGCCCAGTCAGCGTGTACCATTGTCATAAGGAAGAATCTGGCTTTCGGAGAGATCGCCTTATAGCGGCTGATGAGCTTACCCATATATCCTGCGAAAGTATCAGCGTTGTTTTCGGGATTTTCGAGGTCTATGTCGTCTGTGGTTCCGAGAGCATCGTTACGGTTCAGAATATCGTTGACACCGAGCGCAATGATGTACGCCTGACACGCAAGCTCCGGATTCCAGAAGCCGTTCGCCTCGCCGAAGCTGTTGCAGTATTCGGATGCTGTCATACCTCCGCGTGAGAAATTATAGACCTTATTTCCAGCAGCGCGAGCCATGTACTGTCCCCAGGAATACTCGTAATAGTCGTGATATCCGCGGTTTCCGTTTTCGTCTAGCGATTCCAGCTCCCCTGACGACAGACTGTCACCGATGCATCCGACTGTTCTGAAGATACCGAAAAATCCTCCGTCGGGTTTGATGATATCGAGCGGTTTTTCGTCGGGATTGGCGTAGTATTTTTTGATGTCCATAATAATTCCTTTCCGAATCGGTGTTTTTCTTAATTATATCACACATCGGCAAAAATTACAACAGAAGAAAAGGCT
>CAZPPN010000176.1:0-4927 GCA_964588425.1 uncultured Ruminococcus sp.
TTTTGTGTATGTGGCGGAAGAAAAGTCACCGATACGGAAATCATTGCTCATGACGCTGATATCCGGAATAAATGTGATAACCGTATCCGATACAGCGCCGAGCAGACTGTTTATCGCGACACCCATCAGAATGACAGTTCCTCTTGATGCACCCCATTTTTTAGCGGCAAACGAGACGATCATCACAGCGGCGAAAGCTCCGATAAATGCCGATAAGGATAACCTCCATCCTCCGACGACTCCGAAAGCGCTGCAAAGTGTTACGGCAAGTCCGGCTCCCGAGTTTACGCCTATGATGCCGGGGGAAGCCAGACGGTTTGCAAGAACTCCCTGGATGACAGCACCGGACACAGAAAGAGCCGCGCCGCATACGAGTGATGAAGCAACTCTCGGCAGCCGTACGTAAAGGAAAACTCTTGCATACGCTGTGCCTGTATCTCCGCTCATGATCGCACCGATCAGATCTGACAAACCGATACCCGATGCCCCGAGCGTTAATCCGAGCATGGCAGACACGGCAAGCATAATCAAAGCGGCGGCGTATGTGAATATTGTTTTTCTTTTATTTATTGATGAGTGTTTCATAGAGAATCCGATATGCCTCTGCCCAGCGCGAGTTGGGTTTGAGATTGAACAGCTTTTTATCCATTATGTGTATCCTGCCTTCACGGACAGCTTCAAGCGTACCCCATGCAGGATTTTCTTTCATCATATTTTCAAGCGAGTTTTTTGCGGCTTCCGTGTCGCTTCCCATTGTTACGACAAATATATGATAAGGCTCTTCACGGATAACAGTCTCAATGCTGAGATTTTCAAGCAGATTGTCGTCGTTGTCTGCTATGTTGATGCATCTGAGATCGGCGAGCATTTCTCCGAGTATCGTGCCGTGACTGCCCTTTGCCTTGACTGACGAAGAAGATGCTCTCAGAAGAAGTACACTGCGCTCGTCAGATGAAATATCAGCATCCGTATAAAATGACTTGATTTCTTCTATCTCATCGCGGAGTCTCAGTCCGTTTGATTCGTAAAGATCTTTTCTGCCGGTAATGTCTGTGCAGATGTCAAGCATATCAAGATAATCCTCAAAGTTGTCGACGTCAAAGTAAGCAACGGTGATTGATGCGGCTTCAAGCGTTTCCATCATGTCAACATTGCTTGCCGTAGATGAACTTGCAATCACAAAATCCGGATCGGCGGCAAGAAGCAGTTCAAGACTCGGTGAATGAGCGCCTCCGATGTTCACAGCATCTCCGATATCCAGTCCGAAATCTTCCCATGCATCATCAGCGGAAGCGCAGAGTTCACCGCCTGCCAGCATCCAGATATCGGAAAAACTGCCGATCAGTGACGCGACTCTTTCGGGATCTTTCGGAACCGAGGTCTCGCGTCCCAGTGAATCGGTAAAAACTATCATATCTCCGTCAGTGCCACCGTCCGACGCATTTTTGCAGGAAGACAGGCATAACGATATCAAAATTATCAGCAGAACGGAAACGGATAGAAAGCGGCGGTATGTCATTTTGTATCTCCTGTGGCGGCGGTTTGAATGTTATTGACATACGCCGACAATAATGCTATAATTAATGTCGGAAACAAGATATGTCAAATCGAAAATATTATATCATAAAAATATTATATCATAATTATAAAAATTTGTCAATTGAGCGGAAAGGACAGACCATGAGCATTACAAAAGAACAGATAATGAGCGTAAAGGGAAGAGGATTTCTTCAGAACAGAGGAACAGAGTGTTTTTCAGGCAGAGTTGTTACAATCGCGGGGATTTTTTCTCCGGATGAGCTTCGTGTGATTGCCGAGTGTGCTGAAAAATTCGGAAGCGGCAAGGTGATTTTCACAGCAAGACTTGCGGCGGAGATTCCAGGTATTCCGTTTGATAAGATACCGGACGCCGAGAGCTTTATGGCGGAGCACGGTCTTTATTTCGGCGGAACAGGAGCAAAGATCCGTCCCGTTACAGCCTGCAAGGGGACTACCTGCGTGTACGGCAATATTGATACTCACGCGCTCGCGAAAACAATATACGACAAATTCTACATCGGTATGCGTGATGTCAAACTGCCGCATAAATTCAAGATCGGCGTCGGCGGATGTCCCAATAGCTGCATGAAGCCGAGCCTTAACGATGTCGGTATCGAAGGCTGCCGTGCATTTTCCTTTGACGCTGAGAAATGCAGGGGATGCACAAAATGCGCGGTTGCGGAATCATGTCCTTCCAAAGCCGCTGCCGTCATCGGTGATAAGGCTGTGATCGATGAAAACAAATGCACAAAATGCGGAGTCTGTGTAGGGAAATGTCCTTTCGGTGCTGTACCTAAAGAGGCTGAATCCCTCTGCCGTATTTTTGTCGGCGGAACATGGGGCAAGACTCAGCGTATGGGTACGTTGCTCGGCTCGGTCTATTCCTTTGACGAGATCCCGACTGTCATCGAGAAGGTTATCCTGTGGTATAAAGAAAACGGCTATGTCAAGGAACGTCTCGGAGCAGCAGTTGACCGCCTCGGTACGGATGCCCTTGAAACCGCGCTTGCAGGAAATGATCTGCTCGAACGTAAAGAGGAGATTATTGCAAAGCCTTTGCTTGAGAGAGAATAAACTATGTCGAAAAAGGAAACCGTAAAAAGGTATATATTGTTTATATTCTGCCTATTTTTCATGGGGATAGGCGTGGCGATGACAAAACACGGGGAGCTCGGTGTGTCGCCGATTTCATCAGTCGCAAATGTCGTTAGCCTGAAATTCACTTTCTTTTCGTTCGGGACATGGCTGACCATATCAAACTGTGTTCTTCTTCTCGGACAGATTATAATTTTGAGAAAAAATTTTAAACCGATTCAGCTTCTTCAGATTCCGCTGTCGTTCCTTTTCGGATATTTCACGGACTTTGGCTTGCGGCTTGTCGGCGGTATTCCGAATGAAGAATATTTAATGCGTATTCTTCTGGTGCTCTGCGGAATCGTCGTTCTCGGCTTCGGAATCACACTTGGCGTAATAGCTGATGTGATTCTGAATTCCGGTGAAGCGTTCGTCAAAGCGCTGGCAGATGTCACCGACATTGAATTCGGGAATATGAAGATCATCTTTGATGTTTCGTGGGTGCTTCTTTCAATTGTGCTGTCACTTGTATTTTTCGGAGGCGAACTTCACGGAACGCGAGAGGGAACGATCATATCAGCTCTGCTTGTCGGTGTTGTGGTGAAATTTTTTCGTCCTATCCTGCATAAACCGCTGACGAGAATATTGAAAAAATAATCTGCATATTTACAATTTACTATTGACAAACTATAAAAAGCGTGGTATAATTATTCGCATAAAACGCAGTGAAGCGGAATAGTATGCATTTCATTTCGCCTGGGGAGAGATGCCGGTTGGTGCGAGGCATTGGGAAATATTTGCAGAACTCACCGTAGAGCGGCTGCCGTGAACAGTTGCAGTAGGGGCAGACGGGAACTCCCGTGACAGAGTTAGGGTGTGTCGGCATCTAAAGTGCATCCCGCGAGGATGAAGAAGAGTGGTACCGCGGAAACATAATTTAGATTATTACGTTTTCGTCTCTTTGAATTAAGCAAGGAGACGGAGACGTTTTTTTGTGTAAATTTGTATTTTTTTGATATTTGAAAGGGGTATTCAAAATGAAAAAGATCACCGTTACTGATATTACGCTGAAAAAGCTCGCTCTGGAGAGAGAAGTTTCGCTTCTTTTCAGAGAAAAAACCGCTATTGCTGCCTGTGCAGATTCTCTCGGAGCAGATGCAGTCGAACTTGCTCCCGTAAAAAGCCTCAGAGAGGATACCATTATTTATAAAACAATCGCAAAGAACGTACAGAACGCTGCAGTTGTACTTCCTGTCGGATTCACCGCTGAAGATATAAGCAGCGCATGGGAATGCATCAAGGAAGCAAAGCACCCCAGACTTCAGATCGAAGTACCCGTTTCCACCGTTCAGATGGAATATACATATCATATGAAATCCGAGAAAATGATCGCAAAGATCGGCGAGCTCACAAAGGCTGCAAAGGAACTCTGCGATGACGTTGAATTCTCGGCTCTCGACGCAACACGCGCAGACGAAGATTTTCTCATTGCCGCAGTAAAAGAAGCAGAAGCAAACGGCGCGGGAATCGTAACAATCTGTGACGACGCAGGCGCATCTCTTCCCGAGGAAATCGCCGCTCTCGTTGAAAAGGTAAAAGCTGCAGTTCAGATTCCCGTTTATGTTCAGGTTTCCGACCGTGCGAACATGGCAGTTGCATCCGCCGTTGCCGCAGTTGTAAAGGGCGCTGACGGTCTGAAGTCCGCAATGGCAGGCAAGAATGTTCTTCTCACAGGCGAGATTTCCGATGCAATGAGCCTCTGCTCCGCACAGATCTGCGCTGAAACAAATCTCAATAACACAAAGATCCACGCAAGCATCGACGATATGCTCGCAAACATCAGCCACGAAGCATACGAAGCGGACGCTGTTATCAGCGAAAAGAAGAAGATCCTGCTCGATTCCGACGCAACTATCGCACAGGTAGCGCAGGCAGCACAGGTTCTCGGATATGATCTTTCCGAATCCGACTGCGGAAACGTACACAAGGCTCTCATCCAGATCTGCGAAAAGAAAGATGCTGTCGGCGCAAAGGAACTCGAGGCTCTCATCGCAAGCTCCGCAATGCAGGCTCCGTCCACTTATCATCTTGAAAACTATACAACAAACAGCAGCAACCTCACAAGCTCCATGTCTCAGGTTACACTCAAGTGCAATGGCGAAATCATCAGCGGCGTAAGCACAGGTGACGGTCCTATCGACTCCGCATTCCGTGCAATCGAGCAGTGCATCGGTCACCACTACGAGCTTGATGACTTCCAGGTTCAGTCTGTTACTGAGGGTAAAGAAGCTCTCGGTTCTGCAATCGTAAGACT
>CAZPPN010000177.1:0-4888 GCA_964588425.1 uncultured Ruminococcus sp.
AACCACGCCGCAATCATTACCGAACCGGTATCCGATCTCCCTGTCGCAGAACAGATCAAGGAAATGCTTGAGTCCGTCGGATACACAGGCTTCTCCAACTTTGACATCAAGCTCCGCAAGGGTACAAAGGATGACTACCGCGTATTTGAGATCAATCTCAGACAGGGACGAAGCAATTTCTACCTCACCGCAGCCGGCATGAATGTTGCTCAGCTTGCCGAAGCTGTATTTGACTCCGATGACAATCAGGGATGCCGCATGAATGACAATGTAGTATTTTGGCATCACATTCCGAAGAGTGTGGCTTACGAATACACGGACGACGCCGAACTTGTGGCAAAGGCAAGACAGCTCGCAAAAGATGGCAAGGAATCATCCTCCGTATGGTACAAGCCCGATATGCGTTTCAATCCGCTCAGAACAATCTGCGTAATCGAACAGCTCAGACGCCAGAAAAACAAATTCAAGACCTACTGTCCGAAACCGCAGAGATAATCCGTTTCTGAATATAATACTGATAATACAGAAATTTACGAATTTTATTTTTTCCGGAACAATATATTATGGAAGAATACAACAGCAAAAACAAAAGAAAACTTCTCGGAATAATCGGCGGTCTCGGTCCGATGTCGAGCGCATATTTCTATGAGCTTATCACCGAGCACACCGCGGCTTCCCGTGACCAGGAGCATATTGACATCATTCTGTCGAGTCATGCGACCACACCCGACCGCACGGATTTCATACTCGGAAGAAGTGATGAAAGTCCGCTTCCAGCGATGGTTTCAGATGCTCAGTCGCTTGAAGTCTACGGCGCAAGTGCGATCGTCATCCCGTGCAACACCGCCCATTATTTCATCGAAGAAGTACGCCGTTCCGTTTCTGTGCCCATGCCGAGTATTATCACGGAAACAGTTCTGCACTGCAAAAAGCGCGGATTCGGAAAAGCGGCAATTCTCGCGACTGAGGGAACAATCTCGTCAGCTTCATATCAGCGTGAGTTTGAAAAATACGGCATGGAATGGATGATCCCCGATGCTGTCGGAACTGAAAAGCTGATGGACATCATTTACGGAAAAGTCAAGCGCGGTATATTCCCAGATCCGTCTGAGCTTTACGAGGTATCCGATCCTATGTTTGATGCCGGATGTGACTGTGCTATTCTCGGATGCACGGAGCTTTCCCTGATCGGCAGACAGATGAACGATCCGAGATTCGTGGATTCGCTTGTCGTTCTCGCGGCTTGTTCCATAAAGCTTATGGGACACACAACAACGGGACTTCCCTCTTACTTCGACTGAGCATCAACGCTCTCTTATAAGCAATCAGGAGTAATTATGACAAAACTTCTTTCAGATCTTCTCTCTCGTGTCGAATGTTCTGTCAAAGGATGCGCTGAGGAGATCAAAATATCAAAAATCGAATACGACTCACGACGTGCAGATCGCGATTCTCTTTTCTTCTGTCTTCCCGGTGCGAGAGCTGACGGGCATTCCTTTGCCGCTGCAGCTTACGCAAACGGATGCAGAGCGTTCATCACCCAGCGTTTTCTTGATCTTCCCGAAGATGCTGTTCAGGCAGTTGTCCTGTCTTCCCGTGAGTCTCTTGCGCTGATTTCTGCAGAGTTTTATTCAAATCCTGCCGATAAGCTGAAGATAATCGGTCTCACGGGAACAAAAGGCAAGACCACGACCGCGATTCTGATCGAAGAGATCATGAACTCATGTGGTATCAAATGTGCCTACATCGGTTCAAACGGCGTTAAAATCGGCGATAAGCATTACGACACAGTGAACACCACTCCCGAGAGCCGCGAACTTCACAGATTCTTCTCGATGATGGTGGATGAAGGAATCACACACGTCGCGATGGAAGTATCTTCTCAGGCGCTGGTAAATTACAGAATCTGCGGAATCAGCTTTGACACCGTTGTTTACACAAATCTCTCGCCCGACCACATCAGCGATGTTGAGCATGCGACGTTTGACGATTACCGTGACGCGAAGAAAAAGCTGTTCACGGATTACGGTGCGAAAAACATCATCTGCAACCGCGATGACAAGCACTGCGCGTACATGATCGGTGACTCGGCGGGTGCAGACATCATCGGCTATTCGATTGAGAATGACTCCGAATTCCGTGCATCCGACATAAGACCGTACAGGGATGAAACATCACTCGGGATTGATTTTGACGTTGAAAACAGCGGCATCAAAACCGGTGTCCGACTCCGCACTCCCGGAGATTTCAGCGTATACAACGGCCTTGCGGCAATTGCTGTATGTTCATGCTACGGAATCTCTCCGCGCAAGTCATCGGATGCGCTCCGTTCAATCTCAATCCACGGTCGCTTTGAGATAGTTGACGCGATTCCCGGGATCACTTTTATCATCGACTACGCGCACAACGGATTCAGCCTGACTCACGCGCTCTCCGTTCTCAGAGAATACGCGCCAAAGCGTCTGATATGCGTTTTCGGATGCATCGGGGGACGTACACAGGGCAGACGACCCGAGCTTGCAGAAGCTGCGTCAACTCTCGCGGATTTCACCGTGATTACCTCTGACAATCCCGACAACGAAGATCCGGATGCAATAATCGAGGATGTTCTCTCGTATTTCGACCGATCCAAGCCTTACACAACGATCACAGACCGCGAAGAAGCTGTCAGATTTACGGTACGAATTGCGGATGAGGGGGACATTGTACTCTTCGCAGGAAAAGGACATGAGGACTATCAGCTTATTGGTGGCGAAAAAGTTCCGTTCTGTGAAAGAGATATCATCATTGACGAAGCAAAAAAGACCGCGGCTGCCGGCAGAATCAACTGAATATAAAAAGCATATCAGTCGTTTGGGACAAGTCAGACTGTTTATGTATACTTCAAAATCCGGACTTATTTTATGAATTCAGTCCGGATTCTGTTTTCGGGAATATCACGTGTTGTATATTTCTCATCCGTATGACCGAGGATGATAGCGCAGCACGGAACCATACCGTCAGGCAGATTCAGCTCCGCAAGAAGTTCGTCCGATGTGATAAGCGATCTCACAGCGCCCCAGATATGGCACGATCCGATGCCGAGTTCCGTTGCTGCTATTGACATATTCTGTACGATGATAGCGGCGTTTGAATAGTTCACGTTTGCGAGCTGTCCGTTCTGTCCTGCTGACGACACAAGAATTACTGTCGGTGCGCCGTAGAAAGGATGACTGTCGGGATTTCCGGTTGACTCCGAGACATACGCTTCCCATTTATCAAGGTATTCCCTGTTTGTGATAACCGTCAGCGCGAGCGAATCGTACATTGCTCTGCCGATAGGAGATGCATACGCGGCTTTCAGAATCTCTGTGAGTTCATTTTCCGTGAGGTTTTCTCCGTTGTATGTACGGATTGATCTTCTGCTGTAAAGTGCTTCAAATGTGTTCATGGCTGTTCTCCTTATTGGTTATTTATTTTGTCTTTTCTATCAGCACTGCTGTTAAGGAATTCTCATATACATTGCAGTTTTCGAGAATTCCGCCTGTGTTCGGCATTTCAATCTGTGCGAGAAGTTTTGATAAATCTGCGGAATAAAACGATACTTTAATCATATCTCCTGTTCCGCCGAATGATATTCCATTGACAGAGCCCGAGTGAAATGCCGTCCATACGCCATTATCAAACGTCATATATAAATCACTGCTGATCCTGACGGTATTTTCGGTTTCCTCTGTTGATGCGATTTTTGTCATTTCTCCGTCTGATGTCATTTTCCAGAAATCGGCTGTGCTTGGTTCGTATGTATTTTCTCCGCCATCAAACAAAATGAAATATGCCGCTCCGTCATATGTTCCGAGTGGACGGTAGTTTTCACTGTATTCAACAGTTTCTCCGGTTGTGATATCGCATATTCCGTATCCCACAAACCATTCATACCCTGTGATCGAATAGACGAAATGTGTGTTGTCAATAAAACCATACGGACTGTATCCCCTGAAATCTCCGAGAGAAAATTCAGCATTGCTCGAATAGTCAAGGATTCTGTTGCTGAGAATCCGTCTCACTTCTCCGTTAGGATATCTCACGTCAATTCCGCCGGCACCGTAACCATCCTCAAGAGTAAAATATACAGCTGTTGTTCCATCCGGTGAGTACATTGGTGACTCTGACTGCGGAAAAGGCGTACAGTCAGATGAGGTGAGCGTAAAACCGTCGTCAGTCTTTTTAAGCAGGTATCCGCAATGCAGGACATATTCACCGTTTTCAACCGACATACTGAAAATACTGCATTCGTTTTCGGAATTATGGAAATTCCAGAATATTGTATTATGTTCGATTTCGTCTTCGATTTTTTCGCTGAAAATTACTTTTCCTTCAAGAATATCCACAACATAAATACTGATATTATAAAAACGGTTCATATCAATATTAAGCTGATGGTCATATTCATATGTAATGAAGATTTTGTATCTGTTATCGAATTTATGAGACTGATATGTTGAAAACTCACCTGACAGCGGAATTATGACTTTGTTGATCTGCATCCCACCTTCATTTGATAAAATCTTTACGTATTCGCTGTCTGGTTTTTGCTGATTCTCCGACTCGGTTTCATACATGGTTTTTTCAATTATTTCCGCCGATTCAGTATTTATCTCAGTTATCTCAGATGTTTCTGATCCGGTTTGATTTGACGTTAAATCTTTTTCACTTTCGATCGGCTTGTTATTCATGCATCCTGCTGACATCAGCAGTAAGACAAGCAGTAATATCAGTAATTTTTTCATTGTTATCCTGCGCCTTTCGGTGTTGTTATTGATTCTATATTCAGTATACCATCCAATTACACATCTGTCAATATAAAAAGAAAAAGACCTGCTCCGTGCAAGCCTGCCCCAAAACATCA
>CAZPPN010000178.1:0-4885 GCA_964588425.1 uncultured Ruminococcus sp.
GTACGGAGAGAGGCAATGCATTGCCATACAGGAGGCGCAAATGAACAAGAAAAAGAAAACAAATGAATCGTCCCCGATGCCGCGATTCAACAGCCGCAAGATGATCTGTATGATCCTTGCGGCTGTCTTTATGATGTCCATGTTGTCGGTTACCTGCTTTGCGGCAGGAACGGGCGGAACTACCGACATGTGGACGAAGGCGTCGGAAATCATGAAGGATGTCTATGGCAAAGTCATCGGCATCTCAACCATTGCTGCAGTCGTAACGGCGGCAGTAGCACTGCTTCTTATGAACTTTTCCAAGAACGGTAAGACGGTCGATGAAAGCCGCGCATGGCTGAAGCGAATCATTATCTCGTGGGCCATTCTCAATGGTCTTGGATTTATTATGGCGTATGTCACTCCCTTCTTTTCCGGAGGTCAGTGGACTGCATAAACCAAAGCGGAAAGCGGGCAGCTTCTCTCCCTGCCTGCTGACTGCTTTTTATCAGAATCGAGGTGAAATCCCTGTATGGGAATCTTAGATAAAATCGTTGGGTGGATAGCAGAGCAGGTCATGAACCTGCTTGACATGATATCTACATCAGTACTCGGTGCATTGGGATGCAACATGGATTCGTTCCTTCGTTATTTTCCTGCAGCCGAAACCATGTATACCGTATTTGTAGCTCTGGCAATCGGATTGATCCTTCTGAACTGGGTATGGAATCTGTTTAAGAATTTCGGGCTCGTCGCCGGGCTTGAAGCAGAAGATCCCATCAAATTATCCATTCGCAGTGTTCTTTTCATTTTCCTTGCGTACTTCTCACGGGATATCGTGGATATTGTTTTGAAGATAGGCGGCACACCGTATAATTGGATTTTGACGTCAGAGCTCCCCCCACTGTCTTTTGCCAACTTCAATAGTGTCATTACAACAATATTGGGCGTCATAGCAAACGGATCGGTTGCGATTATTGCGCTGATTCTGCTCCTCATTATTGCGTGGAACTATATTAAACTGCTCTTTGAGGCGGCTGAACGATACGTTTTACTCGGTGTGCTCGTTTTTACCGCACCTGTGGCATTCGCAACCGGATCGGCACAGTCCACATCCAATATTTTTAAGAGCTGGTGCAGGATGCTTGCAGGTCAGATGTTTTTGCTGATTATGAATGCCTGGTGTCTGCGTATATTTACATCTATGGTCGGAACATTTCTGTCCAATCCCCTATTTGTGTGAGGTGAAAAAGAATGCGAAAAATACTATTTTTGTTCTTAGTCACGGTGCTCCTGTTCAGCATACTGTCCGTGAATGTGTTTGCTGTCACCGAGGGTGAGGTGGAAGCGCAGGTCGCAGCACAAGGCAAAGATAAAGTATCGGGTAATATTTTTATCTGGTTTCTTTGCGCGATAGCTTTTCTCAAGGTGTCACAGAAGATTGACAGCTTTATGTCTGCGCTCGGTATCAATGTCGGGCACACTGGAGGTAGTATGCTCGGTGAGCTGATGATCGCTATGCGAGGCATACAGATCGCAAGCGGCGGCGCTTTCGGGCACCACAGAGGCGGCGGAGGCGGAAGCGGCGGATCCCCATCCGGTTCAGGCAGCGATGCTTCTTTTTTGTCCGGCGGTCTTGCAGGTGCTGTTAGCAGAACTTCACACAGGAACGCCGCAAGCAGTGTTACAGGCCAGCAGAATCACCCCATCAGTCAGCGCATCTATAACAGCTCTGTTGCAAAAGGCGGTGATTATGCGAATACCATCATCGGTGCTGTTGCCAAAGGAAGTGTAAATAACGAAGGAACTATCACAGGTTCCCGTGCTGCAGAAGCTATGATATCCTATTTCGGATATGCCGGTAAGACCAATGCACCTCAGTTCTCTGACATGGAAATCGGCGGCGGCAGAATTACAGGTAAAGAATCCATCGGCGGCGCAGCTCCCACGGAATTTGCCATGTATAGCGCAGATCAGTATATGAAGCCCGAAGGAGCCTACACCCTTGAAACAGCGGCAGACGGCTCCAAGTGGTACAAGCAAACGGCTCAGGATACGGTGGAGAAAACACCGTATATGGATGCAAACGGAGATATTGCATATAACGAACAGATTGTGCAGAAGCTTCCGCAGATCCCACGGAGAAAGGATAAAGTATAATGGCAGACAACCAACAAGGAAATCAAGGCAAGAGTGCCATTGACCGTGCCACGCAGGTTGCAGGTGCCGTAAAAGGTGCTGTTAAGGCAGGCAAGGCTATCGCCGGAGCCGCCAAAGGTGCGGCAAGCGGTCCCGTTGGGTGGGCGCTGTTTGCAATAGAGAACAGAAAAACAATCGTGAAAATCATCATTGTATTGGTAGCGCTGTTCCTCCTGCCAGTCATGCTTATTATGATGCTTCCGGCGGCATTGTTCGGCTGGGGATCGTCCGACACCCCCGAAGATAATATCCAATTGGATGATGCCGTTATCGAGGAAGCGTTGACGGAAGATTACAGCGTAATTGCGAAACGTCTTGAGGAAGCAACAGTTATTGTTGATGATGTTTTTAAGGCATCACATGATGCGGTGATAGAAAAAATCTATGCGGACAGTGCCGGCAAGGAAATGGAGCTTCATGATCCGTATACGGCAGAGATGCCACAAAACAGTGTAAAAATCATCTGCGAATTCAGCGCTCCGAGCGATTTCAAAGAAGAAATCAACACAAATAAACTCAAACAGAAGCTGCAGGAATATTCCGACAACTTCTTTTTTTATATGGTAACCGAGGAGGAGCGTATCCGAACCGAGTATATTACTAACGAAGATGGTTCAGTAACTACTATTCAAACACCATACACAGTGTTGATATATACAGTAGAGTATATCGGTAATGATTATATTACCAATGATGTTTTTGGTTTGACGGATGAACAAAAAGAACTTGCTGCTGACTACGCTGATAGCTTAGAACTATATTTGGAAGAAGGTGAAGACGATGGCACGACAGACTGAGGAACGGGACGTTTACCGTATTCCCGAAAACTTTGTGGACACAGGCACAGTTATGGGTGGTATGTTCAAGCTCCGCAACGTGATCGAAGCCGGAATACTTGTCGCTGTGTGCATCCTACCGCTGTTTAAGATCGACATTTCTCTGACTGCCAAGATTATCATCGCCTGTGTTACGGCACTTCCACTTGGACTGCTCGCTTTGATTGGCATCAATGGTGAGAGTCTATCCACGTTTATTCTCGGCTTCTTCAAGTTTCTGCAGAATAAGAGAATCATAGGCAAAGGCGGTGCGGTCAAACCGAAATCCGAACCGAGGCAGGCAAAACCAAAGAAAACGAAGACTTGCCGCGAAGTCCCCGAAGATCGTTACGATGATTTCGAAGATGAATTCCATGATGATTTCTCTAGACCGAAGAAAGAGCGTCCGGTCAGAAGGACTTTTTCGGATGAACCTTGTGAGAAAAAGAAACCTATCGAATCCCCGAAATCCACAAATCCCGTTGCGCAGTATCTTCCCATCGAAGATATACGCAACGGGATCATTTATACCCGGGATCATCGATATGTGAAGATCATCGAGGTGTCCCCGATCAACTTTCTTCTCCGCAGTGCCAGAGAGCAGAGAAATATCATCTATTCCTTTGTGTCATATCTCAAGATCAGCCCTGCGAAGATCCAGTTCAAGGTACTCACGAAGAAAGCAGATGTAAATAGGCACCTCTATAAGATCGAGGAAGAAATCGCCCATGAAACCGACGAAAAGTGCCGTGTGCTTCAACAGGACTATGCCAACCTTGTCCGTCAGCTCGGCTCCAAGGAAGCAATAACCCGCCGATTCTTTATCATATTTGAATACGAAGGTATCGGCGGCAGGCGCGGAGATGAAAAGGATGCTATCGCAGAACTGAACTCCGTTGTGCAGACGGCAACCGTATTCCTCAGACAATGTGGTAATGAGGTTATCCAGTATGAAAACGACAATGATTTCACAGTAGATGTCCTTTACAATCTCCTCAACCGAAATACCGCTATCGATAAGACTATCGAAGAGCATGTTGCCGACTTGATGGCGAAACACGGCAGTATGGAAGCGCTTCCTGTGGGAGACATAATCGCTCCGGACAGTATTGATGTGACGCATGGCAGTTACGTCTTGATGGATCGTATGCTTCACGCCTATCTGCTGATTCCGTCGTTTGGATATAAGTCTCAGGTGTCTGCTGGGTGGCTCTCGCTGCTCGTCAATGCCGGAGAGGGAATTGACCTTGACATCTTTATCGACCGTCAGCCCAAAGAACAGTTTCAGCGCAAGATCGGACAGCAGCTCCGAATCAACCGTTCCAAGATCAAGGATACCTCGGATACGAATACGGACTTTGATGATCTGGATAGTGCTATCCGAAGCGGATATTACCTCAAAGAAGGTCTCGGAAAAAATGAAGATCTGTACTTCATGAGTATACTGATTACGGTCACAGCTGACAGCGAAAAGGAACTGGAATGGCGCATTGATGAACTGAAAAAACTGCTTATCTCGCAGGATATTGAAATATCGCATTGTCACTTCCGCGAGGAGCAGGCATTCCTGTCCGCACTTCCTCTGGTATCCCTCGACAAGCATCTCTTCGCACGTTCCAAGCGTAATATCCTCACCACCGGTGTGGCAAGCTGTTACCCGTTCACTTCTTTTGAAATGTGTGACGACAACGGCATTCTGCTCGGTGTTAACAAGCATAACAACTCCCTCATCATTGTGGACATCTTCAATTCCCGCATTTACAAGAATGCAAATATGGCGATTCTCGGTACTTCCGGTTCCGGTAAGACCTTCACGATGCAGCTGATGGCTCTCCGTATGCGACGGAAGAACATTCAGACATTCATTATCGCTCCCCTCAAAGGCAACGAGT
>CAZPPN010000179.1:0-4877 GCA_964588425.1 uncultured Ruminococcus sp.
TATGAATATGACTATTTTGAAACAGCAAAGACTGAAGGTATGGGCAGGCGAGAGGAACGGTGAGAGCTCGCGTCCGATGCTTTACGACGGCGGTCCGACCGGTGAGCCCGGAAATACGGATCTCGGTGAAGATGACGGACTTTGGGTGGGATACGGCAGCATCAGATCCGCTTTTCCGTACAGGTCGCAGGACTGCTATTCGCGTGATCTCACGAAGAACGGTCTTGATTCCGTCGTACTCGAGAATGATCACCTGATCGTGACATTTGTTCCCGAACTCGGCGGAAAACTGTGGTCGCTTTACGATAAGGATGCCGATAAAGAGCTTCTTTTTGCTAACCATGTATTCAGACCCGCATATCTCGCACTCAGAAATGCATGGGCATCGGGCGGTGTTGAATGGAACTGCGGCGCATTCCCCGGACATCATCCGCATACCTGTGCTCCCATGTTCACAGCCGTGATTGATGCTGAAAACAGCGGTCTCGGATGTCCGGTGCTCAGATTCTATACCTACGAGAGAATCCGCGCAGTCACTCAGCAGATGGATTTCTATCTTCCCGAGGGATCGAAGTATCTCCACTGCCGTATGCGCGTAGTAAACGATAATTATGAAGTGACACCGATGTACTGGTGGTCGAATATCGCCGTAACAAGCGATCCGAAAGCGAGATGTGTTGTACCTGCCGATTATGCTTTCACTACTCCGAACGGAATGGTAGCGCGTGTGGAAATTCCGTACCGCAACGGCATTGATGTGTCATATCCCACACAGAACCCGATTGCGGTGGACTATTTCTTCAAGACATACGAAAACTACCGTCATTACACAAGCCATATCGACGCTGAAGGCTACGGACTCGTTCAGACTTCCACATCCCGACTCAAAGGCAGAAAGCTCTTTGTATGGGGACAGGGACAGGGCGGTACCAAGTGGCAGGAATATCTCTCAGGTGACGACGGACACGGTACATACTGTGACGGCAAATACTGTGAAATCCAGTGCGGACTTGCCAATACACAGTACGAGTGCATTCCGATGCCTGCAAAAACCGCGTGGGAATGGATCGAATACTACGGACCGATCGCATCCGATCCTCAGAAGATCCACGGCGAATGGCATACCGCACAGGCTGAAGTTGAAAGATATCTCGACCTTACAGCACCGCTTGATGCAATGGAAGAGGAACTCAAAGCCACACACAATATGGCAACAACAAAGGCAGACCGCGTGATCCTCGAGGGATACGGCTGGGCAGCGCTCGAGAACAAACGCCGTGAAAAGAAAAAGATGCACCTGATGTCGCCCCATCTCGATTTCGGTCAGTGCGGAAAAGAGCAGGAAATGTGGCTGAATCTTCTTGAAACGGGATCTCTCAGAACATCCGACAATGACAATCCGTCAACTGCGCCTGTTTCATATCAGCGAAGAAAAGAATGGCTGAAACTGCTTGAAGAAGCGGCTGCAGGACCGGACAGACACTTCTGGCTGACACATTATATGCTCGGATGCGCTTATATCGCGGAGTGCGATTTCGCAAAAGCCGAAGCATCTCTCGATAGATCATGTCTCCTCGACAGAAACGCATGGAACACATACGCCCTCGCTGAGCTTTACAGAATAAAGGGAGAGGGAAGATGTTCCGCACTCACAATGCTGTCTGCTGCTCAAATGAATCCCTCGGACGCATCTCTCTGCAAGATGACAGCAAAGAATCTCCTCTCAGCAGGACTTCATGATGTGCTCGCCGATTTCGTTGAAAGTCTCTCCGATGAAATGAAAGAGATCCCGAGAATCAAGCTGTACAGAGCAATATCTGCCGAACGCAGCGGAAACATCGACCTCGCATCCGAAATTCTCAACGCCGGTGACGGTCTTGAAATTCCCGATATCCAGGAAGGCGAGATCAGCATCACGGATCTTTGGTTCTCAATCGAAGAGAAGAAAACAAAACGTGACGGCAAAGAGTTCGACAGAGCAAGCGCGCGTCCCCCGAAAAAATACGACTTCCGAATGAATGTAGCTGAATAACACAAAAGCGGCTGATGCTGAACGGTAATTTTCCGTCAAAGCAAAAGCCGCTTGTTTTATTTGTTTTTTGTAATGCCGGTGACATAAGCAGTACCGCCGTCGACCTTGAAGAGCACCTCGTATTCTGCGAATCTGAATCCGTATTCCCGTTCGGGATCATCCTGATAAGACGGCCGCGGATCCTCTTCGAGTACAGCGATCAGCGCATCGAGCTTGTCTTCGGGAAGAATGTCCGCATAACTATCAGGCACAACAGCCTTCAGCCGCTTTCCGTCAACAAGCGATGAAAAACCGCCCGACGCATCGGGAATACAGTCCGCATGAGGAAGATACGGCTTGATGTCGTAGATCGGGGTAAGGTCGGTCATGTCGATACCGGATACATGAATAACGGTTCCGTATGCATCGGTTTCCTCGATCCCCTCAATTTTCACGCATGATAAACCGAGCGGATTCGGTCTGTTGGGAGAGCGCGTGGCAAATACGCCTTGTCTGATATTCCCACCGAGCCGCGGAGGACGGACAGTCGGTGACCATTTCCGTTTTTCATCAGCCTCGGATGAAGCGAATCCCTGAGAAAATCCCCATATGAGCCACAAATGCGAAAATCCTTCAATACCGCGCAGCGCATCGGGATTACGGTATTCCGGCTCAAATACGACCATACCTCTCAGCAACGGCACAACTCCGCTTTGTCTCGGAAGTCCGAATTTGTCGGGGAAATCCGTTCTGATCTTTGCGATAGTGTCAAGCTGCATTACTGTATCTCCTGTCTGTCAGCTGTCTGAATTACTTTTTATCCGTGAACTGCGATGTATATTCTTCCGTTTTTTCAAACTGCTTGGTGTATTTTTGTGATGATGCCCGAAGATCTGCCGTAAGGTATCTGAAGCATCCGATTATAACGGAGAAAATTACATATGCAAACGTATATACAAGGAATACAGTGAGAAGACTTCCGCCGTTTGCTTTGTATCCGCCCCAGAAAACAAAAACAATGTAGAAACAGACTGATGTGACTGCATAATGAATGAGCAGTCTGAGAGGGAACACAAGACGGTCCGAGAAAAGAAATACATTCGCGCAGGACATAACCAGCGAGAACAGTATCAGGGAAAATACCATGTTCACCGTCGGCAGCCATGCGGAATTTATGTAAACCCCGAGAAGAAATACCGCGGTGATCAGAAAAGAATAGATAACACAGGCTGACAACAGAATTTTTTTAATAATGCTAAGATTTTTCACAGGCATACTCCGAAATCATAATTTTAACATAGGATATCACAAAAGATTTAATAAAGTGTTGAATCCGAAGAAATTTTCGGTTAATATTTTTGTATATTCAGAAAACTAATAATTATAAATTGTTTTAACCTTTATCTTCATATCACCGCGATGTTTTGCGATATTTGCGTGTTAACTATGAATATAGAAGAATAAATGAATAAAATTTATGAATAATTGTATTGTTATCCATTGACATAACAGGAAATATGTATTATAATTATTAGGTATAAACGAAATTATGCTCTCCGCAGCAAATGAGCGGAAGTTAATCATAAGACCGCAATGCGGCAGAGGAGTCCGATATGGCAGAAAAAACAAAGTATTCAAGACATGAGTTAAGAGAAGCAGCATTCAAGGCGCTTTTTGCCAAGGAATTTGATAAAGATGCAGATCCGGCAGAATTTTATGATAATTACACAGAAGACAGCGATGAAATATGTGATGAATTTGTAAAGAACACATTTGTCAGCGCATCGGAAAAACTATCCGAAATTGACGCCGAGATTGAAGCATATTCCGCAAAATGGAAGATATCCCGTATGTCAACCGCGACAAGATCGGCGCTCAGACTTGCTGTATACGAAATGCTTTATACAGAAGTTCCGCCCAAGGTAGCGATGAATGAAGCTATCGAGCTTGTCAAAACATACGATGACGAAAGCGCGCCTTCTTTTGTGAACGGTATTCTCAATAAGATCGCACGTGAAAAAGGACTCATCGAGACACCTTCCGAAAACTCCGGAGAATAATAATGCTTTTTATCGGAATAGATACAAGTAACTATACAACCTCAGCGGCTGTATGCAATGAATTCGGTGAAATTCTGCTCAACGCCAAAGTTCCGCTTCCGGTGCGTGAGGGTGAGCGTGGTCTCAGACAGAGCGATGCGGTTTTCCATCATGTGAAAAATATGCCCTCAGCAGCCGAAAGGGTAAAGGAACTTCTCGGCAGTACGTCTGATTCAATCACTGCAATCGGATGCTCGGCAGTTCCTCGTGATTCCGAAGGATCGTATATGCCGTGCTTCCTCGCAGGTCTTGCTTCTGCGCAGATGCTCTCAGCGACGCACGGAGTACCCCTGTATAAAGTATCGCATCAGGCAGGGCATATTATGGCTGCGCTCTCATCCGCCTGCCGAAATCACGGTGAAGATCCCGAACGTATGCTTACGGAAAAGTTCATAGCTTTCCATGTGTCCGGCGGAACGACAGATGTGCTTCTGTGCGAGCCGGACGAAGAAAAGGTGTTCCGTATTACCCAGATCGGCGGATCGCGTGATATAAACGGCGGACAGGCGATCGACAGAACCGGAGTTCGCATGGGACTTGCTTTTCCATGCGGAGCGGATATGGATAAAGCCGCGCTGACATATGAGGGAAAGCTGAATAAACCCAAGCTGTCCGTTGACGGAACATGGTGCAATCTTTCCGGACTTGAGAACAAAGCCGCACAGCTTTACGAAAATAGCGAAGATATCGCTGAAGTATCGGCATATACACTCGATTTTATCGCGAAAACACTCGAGAAAATCACACAAAACGTAATTGAATCATGC
>CAZPPN010000180.1:0-4837 GCA_964588425.1 uncultured Ruminococcus sp.
TGTAGAAGTCGTTGTGTCCGTGCCATTAGAGCATTTCGGAGGGACCGCCTGCGTAGTGAGTCAGACCGTAGATGATGCCCGGCACGGATCTCGGAAGAGCAGCACCTGCATATGATACGCCGTAGCCCATCGTGTCGCACGCGCGGATTTTTACGGGGATGCGGTACTTTTCGGAGAGCATCTGGAGAGCTTCGGCGAAAGGTACAACAAAGCCGTAGTAGTCGGCACGGGTAATATCTTCGAAGTGGCAGCGGGGGGAAATGCCCATTTCAAGCACTTCCTGGATAACGGAGAGGTACTTGTCGAACGCGCCCTGACGAGTCAGACCCATCTTGTTGTAGATGTGGTAGTCGGAGCAGGATACGAGCACGCCTGTTTCACGGATGCCGAGGGATTTTACAAGCTCGAAGTCTTTCTTGTTCGCTCTGATCCATGTGGTGATCTCGGGGAATTTGTAGCCGAGGTCCTGGCAGGCTTTGAGCGCTTCTCTGTCTTTTTCGGAATATACGAAGAATTCGGACTGACGGATGATGCCGTTTTCTCCGCCGAGCTTGTGCAGGAGCTTGTAGAGATCAACGATCTGCTTTACGGTAAAAGGTTCCTGTGCCTGCTGACCGTCGCGGAAAGTTGTGTCTGTGATCCAGATGTTCTCGGGCATATGAAGCGGCACGTAGCGGTGGTTGAACGACACTTTCGGCACGGATTCATAGTCGAAGAGCTGGCGGTAGAGGTTGGCGTCCTCTCTCTCCTGGAGTGAGTAACGGTAGGAAGACTGTTCGATCAGGTGTGTCTTTTCGGAGTATTCTATTTTGGTACGGTGTTCGTTGACAACCGTGTTTACCTTGTGAGGATTCATGAACATTTCATCGTTATGCATAATTTGCGCCTCGGACTTTCATTTTTTGCTTTGATTTCAGCTTTAATGGTGATATTATATCACATAAAGTGAAGCCTGTCAATGATAATCATGCAGAAATTTCGGGAAATGTGTGAATATTGTTCCTGTCTGCTGTATAAATTTGCAGGATTTTTTCTCTCCCCCAGCAAAAAAACGCCGTATCCCATGAAAGCCACGGAATACGGCGCTGATGTATTAGTTTGCGGGATTGGAAAGAATAGCAAGTTCCTCTGCGGAGTATATTTCAACCAGTTTTGCAACCTTTTTTAATGTTGATGCGAAAGCATTGTTCTGCTTGTTGAACATATCATTCAGGTAACCGAGAGGATCGCCCCATTCTTCAACAGAGTTTGCGGGATAGATCGCACCGTCAAAAACGATCTGAAGCATTTCGGCAGAATCCTGATCCTGTACATTCTTGATAAAACAGGTCGTTTCGATAACGGCTTTCGTGAGGGTGTCGGGAGAGAAAGATCCCATGACGTCAAGCACATAACCGGCACGGTCCTTGTCAGCGGTTGTGATTACAGCATATGCGGAACCGTACATGGAGTTGATCGGGGAATAATACATTTCCTGACTTTCGTCATAGAGAGGCAACGGCAGCATACCAAAACCACTTTCCATGGAATCTATAGCACCGTTGAAATCTCTTGCCGCAGAAACAAGCGTAGTTGTAAATAAGGCTCTGTCTGCACCGAAAATTCTTTGGTAAGTACCGCCGTCAAACCAAGCGCTGTCGTGATTGACCAAGGCTTCATAAATATGTTCGACAGCATTTAAGAACGGCTCGCTTTGATTGACCGTATAATGTGTATCGTTAACGGGTACAATAATCGACATTCCGGTCATGGGAATCATTCTGTCATATATAGCGGTTGAAACCACATATCCGTACTGGTCATCGTAGGATTTTGTGCCGTCGTTGTCGAGGTCCTGATAGATGCCGCTGCTCATTTCCATCATCTTGTCGAACGTCCACTTGTGTTCGCGCACAAGATCATACGGTGTTTCGAGATTGTAGCGTTCGCCGAGGGATTTGTTATAATAGACCAGTTCACTTCCCAGATTATCAAGGTAGTTGATGTCTCCGTTGATAAAGTACAGGATGTCATGTTTTTCTCCGTAGCTGTACTGATCTTTTACTTTCTGATCCCACCAGTCGTGAGTAAGGTCGAGCGTTTCGATGGAATTAAGGTTGATAATAAGTCCGTCGACCGCGCATCTGAAGACGGTGGAAACCGTACCGCACACAGCTTCATACGCTCCGTCGTTTGCCATAACGGAATTGGCGATATCCTGATTGAATTCAAAGCAGCCTTTTTCGACCGCGGCAATTTTGATATCGAGCTTGTCTTCGGTGAGAATATTTCTCTTGACAACCGCTTCGTCAATGAGAGCGCCTACCAGTACTTCGTCGGAGTTGGGTGCTACTTCATTGTACCGACTGGGAATATAACCATTGTAAGTATATCCCCATCCGTTTCCGTGGAGGATGGTGAACGTCTCTCCGTCATAGGAAATATTTTCCGGAACAAAGCTTGCCGCTGCGAGAGGATCGATCTGTGTTTCGGTTTCGGCAGATGTTTCCTGCACTGCGCCGGTGTTTGTTTCTGATTCGTCAGTTTGGTCTGATGCGCATCCGATCATGTTCCCTGCGAGCATGGAAAGCACAAGAAGCAGGGATAGAATTTGTCTGTGTTTCATAGCGGTAAATCCTTTCTTATGAGCTATATATTTTGTCTGAAATTACAAAAAACAAGTCGTTTTGAATCTTACCTTGAAATAATTGTACCATAAAATTCCCCAAAATACAATAATCTGCGAATGATTATACCCCCCAAAAAAGTGGAATGTTTTACCCAAAAATTTAACATACAGCTTTTTGGGTTCAATCAATTATGATTTTCGCAGATGTACGCCACCCCCAAACCGAACCCCCAAACCTCGTAGGGGCGATTCACGAATCGACCGCCGTACGTTTTCGGCGAACAGGATTGGTGACACACGGATGCGCGGTTTGGTTTGCGCCAATATCGCAATGTGCAGACCGTTCGACGACGGCATGGGGTTGCGTACATCCGATAAAATCCAATGATTTTTGTGTCGTCGAGCCGAAAATCCACCTCAATTATTCATCAGCCGACCTCGCCGACTTCATTCAATCAGAAGTTCTTTTCAACCTCAACTTCGTCGCCGTTTTCCGCGATCTTGAATGTTACCTTCTTGCCGCCCGCGAAGTAGTAAACCATTTCGTCGTCCTTGCCGAGGAGATCGGAAACCGCAGCCTTTACTTCGTCGGAGTTGAAGCAGTCTGTGATGACCCACTTGCCTTCTCCGTCGTGAGCAACCTTTGTGCCGCAGCAGTATCCGTCAGCAATGCATTCGGGAGCGAATCTTGCGGATGTAACGACAGTCAGACCGCCCTTTACAGCTTCACGTACAGCCGCGAGTGTTTCGTCGGAGATCTTGTGTCCGCAGAGGAAGGCGAGATCAAGTGTGCCGAGGTGTTCCGCGCCGACAGTATGGTCGAACACGATGGGAGCGTTCACGGGGCAGAATGAGCGGTGGGTGAGATTTCTCTTCTTGTACGGTACTTCGTAGTTCCAGGAGAGGGATTCTTCGCTTACCCAGCCGTGGGAGATGAGGTTCCATACCTTGAGCCATTCTTCGGATTCGGGGGAAGTGCGGAGAGTCTTGGAGCCGAAGAGGTAGTCTTTCCAAACGAGCTTGCCGTCGCCTTCAACAACGCAGTAGTGATCGTCACCCTGACCCCAGAGAGTATCGTCGAAGCGGATGATCGCTGTTTTGGGTTCGTAGTCGCGGTGAGTGTAGTCTCTTTCGTTAGCGGGAACGTAGGACTTGGAGAATTCGCGGATCTTTTCGCCGTACTCGTGGATGGAGGGGTGATCGTAGTCGCCGTTTTCGACTGTATAAACGCCCTTTACGATAGCTTCGATGTACATATAGTCAACGCCTGTCCAGTAAGCGAAGAGCATATTGCCCCAGAGTTCTTCGGGGGAGTGACCGGGGAATGTGTTATGATTCCAGAAATCGAGGCACGCCCACATTTCCTTACCGTACTGACGGGCTGCACCGAGAGCGCACGCTGCCCAGACGTTGGACCAGTTTTCTTTCATTTGCTTATAAGCTGCGGTAACGCCTGCGCGGGAGAAGTTATGGAAGAGAACGGGCCAGACGTGTTCGGAGAAAACTCTGAGATTGCTGCCGTGGGACTCAACTTCATCGACGAGGGCTTTGGTATGCTTATAAACGGTTTCGTCAGCTTCTTCGAGGGACATATCTGTTGTCTCGCCGAGGCAGACGACGTCGCAGTTGGGGTTTTTGAGAGTGAGAGTGAGGTTACGTGTGATCTGGGAGTGTTCGAGCTCGTCATACATAACGCCCATGAATCCGGGTGACGTAGCGAGCTTATCGAGCATTTCGCCGGGGAACATGAAGAGGTGGTTTCCGTCGGGGCGGGTTACCCAATCCCATCCGTCTTCGGAGACGAACTTTTCTTTCCAGTTACCTGTTTCGACGTTGAAGAGGAAGTCGAGACCTGCGTCTTCGTATTCTTTAGCGTGATCGAGGATACGTGCTGACTCGTCGCTGACTTTTTTGCATTCTACGGAATACTTATCTACGATGAAGTCGATGCCGAGTTCTTTCATAGCGACGGGGTTGATATGCTTACCCTCGGGGTGCTTATCTCCGGAGCTATCGAGGCCGATGTGGAAGTTCTTCTTTTTCATTGTTGGTTGTTCTCCTTTTGGTTTTTTTGTTTGCTTACAGCGGTGAAGATGAGCGAACATCGCTCGGGGGTGCTCCTGCGCGGAGGGCGCACAATGAGGTGCCGTTATACTTCGTATAACAAGCCGGCCCCTCTTGTGAATCACCCGGCTTTGTTTTGCTTTAGTTTTCAGTTCAGCCTGCTGA
>CAZPPN010000181.1:0-4812 GCA_964588425.1 uncultured Ruminococcus sp.
GAACTTTTCGGCATCTTCGCTGAGTCCGACGTCCGACCGCGTTATCAGAACTATCGAATAAAGATCGCTCGATGCCAGCTTGACCGAGACCACGTTGCCGCCGTTATTCAGCTCGGACGACATGATTCCCGTGCCGATCGTATAGCTGTCCGTGCTGAGCAGGAGATTCATAAGCGTTGCACGGTCACTGATACGGATATGCTTCTTTGAGTGATTATTCTCAGCAAGCTCCTCGGAAAACTCGATCGGTCCTGCCTCGCCCTGATCGTATGTGATATACGGGTAATCCGTCAGTTCATCGAGCGACAGATACTCCTTTGAGGCGAGAGTATGGTGCTTTCCGAGAAAAACATACGGCGACGTTTCGAGAATTGGCTTGAAATCGAGTCCGTTTCGCTTGAGATAGCGTTCCATATACCCGCCGCTCGGTGCTTTGAGGTATGCAAGAACACCGATATCGGAGCGAAGATTCTTCACGTCGTCGATAACCTCGGATGTGCGCGCTTCTTTCAGCGAAAAATTGTAATCGGAGCTGAATTTATTCATAAACGCCACAAACGCCTCAGCCACAAAATCATAGTGCTGTGATGTGATCGCGAAATTGCGTACGCTCTTTTTGTCCTCGCTGTCGTAGCGATTCGTGATGACCTCGAACTGCGCGATGAGCTGGCGTGCGTATCGGATGAACTCAGACCCGTCGCGTGTGATTCGCACACCTTTGTTTGATCGGTCGAAGATGCGGATATTGAACTCTTCCTCAAGCTCGCGTACAGCGGAAGAAAGACTCGCCTGTGACACGAGCAGGGATTTTGCAGCCTCGTTCATTGATCCGAACCGCGCTATTGCGAGAATATATTTACATTGCTGAATTGTCATAAATTTCACCTATTGGAGTTTACATTATACGCTAATATGATAACACAATAATCGGATTTTGTAAATAGCAAAAAGCGATAATCGGCAAACAATTTTATCTATAAGCATGAATAGCTTTCCTGTTATTGACAATGGAACGGCTCTGTGCTATAATTCAATCGTGCAAAACTCACAGACCGGGAGATAATTTCATAAAAAATGCGAACACGTTGTGATTTTCGGTCTTGACGCTATCGGAACATACATAAAAACGCAGATACCCCCGAGATCGACCGTATCTTTGCGGACGGAGCATCCACTTATCAGGCTCTTTGCACTCCGTGTACGGGAAGTCCCGAGGGCTGGGGCTCGATTTTCACCGGTACTGCGCCGAGAGCTCACGGTTTATACTGGCCGGTCTACGAAAATGATCCCGAACGACTTCAGCCGACAATATTCTCACTTATTCATGACGCTATGCCGGATGCTGTGATGGGCAGTTTCTGCGAATGGACCGCTCTGAACGATTGGATGTTTGAGAATGTTCCCGGTCTCGACAAGCGCAATCTTCACGGAGAAGAGCTCATGCGTCAGACTGTGGAATTTCTCGGAGAAAAGAAACCCACTCTCATGTTTGCCTACTATGAAATTCCCGATGATATGGGACACACCTACGGCTTCGGAACAATCCCGTATTACGACGGCATCAATTATGCTCACGGCGGTATGCACGATCTTGAAAAATACGTATATTTTACAGCTTCGGGATCCGGAGTCGAACATACGGATCTCGGATTTATGAATGTGCGTGACATAGCCGCTGTCGTTCTGCACGCTCTGGTAATTGAGCTTCCCAAGTTCGATCCAAAGGGATGGACAGCGCAGATCCCACGCAGTCTTTTCTCCGACGGAAGCGGCGACGGTTATCAGACTTTTGTTGTACCTCACCGCAATATGCACCGTGATCTGCCCGGTAATACGGCTCCCATTGCATTTTCTGCGGATAACGGAATCGGCAGATTGTTCGGTGAAGATATTGAAATCCTGCGGAGATATTATAAATAATTCCGGATGACAATTTTCGATATACAGTGATTGAATTTCAAAAATAGCCAAATACACAAAAATGGAGATAACTGCATGAAAAAACTCGTATTCGCTATAACCCCGACGCCCGAGAATCCGCGCAACAGCGAAGGTGCTTTTCTCAGAGCGCCGAACGGTGACATTCTCTTTGCATACAGCGCATACTCCGGCGGTGATCATGACGACCATGCCCCCTGCAATATCGCAATGATCAGGTCATCCGATGAAGGCGAGACATGGAGTGAACCGGTCATTATCGCACGGGCTTCTGATTTCGGTGTAAAGAACATCATGAGCGTGTCCGGTGTTGTTCAGAATGACGGCTCTCTCGGATTTTACTTTCTCATCAAAGAAAACAACGGCAATTCCACACTCGGACGTGCCTTATCCTATGACGGTGTTGATTTTACCGCTTCAAGATGCACAGTAAATGCAATTCCCGCTTACTATGTTGTCAATAATGATCGTATCATCCGCCTCTCCGACGGCAGACTGGCAGCACCTGCAGCATGGGTAGGTGTCGGTCACGACGAAAACGGCAGCTTCACATACGACTGCAACTGGACTTGCGGTGCTCTTGTTTCCGATGATGACGGTGCGACTTTTACAAGGTCAAAGGGGTTTGTCGTGTCTGCTACCCATCTGAATCAGACGACAGGTCTTCAGGAACCGGGTATGGTTGAACTGAAAAATGGCGTTGTCTGGATGTATATGCGTACAGACTACGGCTGGCAATACGAATCCTATTCGATCTACGCATTCGATTCGTTCACTGCACCCGAACCGTCAAAGTTTTCCTCTCTCTGTTCTCCGATGAAAGTAGCGCGCCATCCTGACGATACGCTTTATGCCATCTACAACCCGATTCCGAGCTACAACGGACGGTACAGATCACCGTGGGGCTGGGGAAGAACCCCGATTGTAATAAAGAAGAGCACAGACGACGGACGCACATGGGGCGAGTACACGGTTATCGAAGACGATGAGCAGAAGGGCTTCTGTTATCCCGGCGTTTTCTTCACAAACGATGGATGTGCGCTGATCGGATACTGCCGCGGCGGAGAGCCTGACAAAAGCTGTCTCGCACATCTCGGAATCACAAAAATGTCACTTGACGAAGTAAAATAAACAATCTGAAAGGATGCAAAATAATGAAAGCAATTTTAGCACTCAGCGGATACGGCGACAGATACACAAGAACACTCAGCTTCATCGAACACGCGGTTGAGCTGTGCGGCAAGAAGGATCCGAACGTGATCTATCTCCCCACAGCCGGCTTTGACAGACCATGCGAAGATGACCCGGGATACAGATACTACACCGAGGGCGGATACAGAGTCAGCGTACTTCGTCTTTCCGAATACGAAAAAGGTGACGAAAAGCTCGCTGAAATCATTCTCGGTGCGGACATCATCTGCGCGAGCGGCGGAAACCTCATGCGTCTCATGGATGAATTCCGCAGAACCGGAACTGACGAGCTGATCACGCAGGCATACGAAAACGGATGTGTTCTCACAGGCGAAAGCTCCGGCGCTATGTGCTGGTTCGAAAGAGGCTACGACTCATGCGGAATCGACGGATCGTATATGTTCGTGCAGTGCATGGGACTCATCCCCGGCTACTGCTTCAGTCCTCACTTCAACGGCGGCACATGGTACACATTTGCTGAAGCCGTAAAGCAGCAGAGACTCCCCGGCATTGCGGCTGAAGACGGTGCGGCGGTGCAGTACAAGGATGGTGTATTCTCGATCGTCAAGGAAATGGAAGAAAGAAATGTTTACCTATTCCACCCTGACAACGGACATCAGAAAGTCAATCTCACAAAAGAAGCGGCTGAGCTGAACGCATAAGAAATCGGATAAAAATACCGTATACCTGTCAAACGATAGATATACGGTATTTTTTATTCAGAATTGTATGTGCAGTACCGAATTACGCCTCAACGCCAGCGTATGCGAGGAGTGCTTTTTCAGCCGCGGGGCACCAGAGTCCGCCTGCCGCCTTGCAGAGCTTGTCGAGTTCGGCATAGAGTTCGCCGAGCTTTGTGCCTGCGTTTTCTTCTGCAGCCTTGCCGAAATCTTCGATAGCTGTCATGGGAAGCTCAACATGAGTATAAACGAGCTTCTTCGCGCCCTTCATGTGGGGAAGGTTGAGTGTTGTTTCAGCGCAGGAATCGAGACCGCCGATGTGTGTGATCATTCCGGCGGGGTTGATGAGGTTCTTTTCCATGAGGTCGATGGATTCACGCATATCGTCTGTGTTGCCGCCGGATGTACCTACGATGTGAGTGGAGCCGTAATGAACGTTGTAGAAGTTGAACATTGCGGAGAACTCTGTATTTGTCGGGCCGGCGAAGAAGTTGAGGCATCCGTCACGTCCGAGGATAGCGTCGCCCATTTCAACGACAGGCTTTACGGGAGCGTATACGAATACGTCATCGTAACCCTTGCCGTCTGTGAGAGAACGGAGGTATTCAACGGGATTTTCGATCTTGCCTGTATTTATATAACGGAGATCTACGCCGTTCTTTGCAGCATCTTCGGGAGAGATGAGTTCAGCCGCTCTCTGGAGTCTTGCGTCATCGAGGTCTGTTACAACGAGGAGCTTCGGAGGATTGCCTGCGTTTACCGCATAGTCGATGCATCCGAGACCCATCGGGCCTGCACCGGCGAGGATAGCCATATTACCGCCGCGTACTGTGCCCATATCATGAGAATATACGCCGGGCTTTGTGTGATATGTAGCGTGGAATCCGCCTACGATGCAAGACATGGGTTCAGCAAGGCTTCCGTAGAAGTATGCGTCGCCGTCGAAAGGAAGGAGGCAGTCCATAAGCATTACTTCTTCGGGGAGGATAACGTACTGGGAAGC
>CAZPPN010000182.1:0-4793 GCA_964588425.1 uncultured Ruminococcus sp.
CCCTCGGAATCCACACCGGTATACTTCAATCTCGCTGATTACGAGACTATCACAGGAAAGGTTCCTGCAGCTACATCATTCAATGTTTATGTCGAAGATGGAATTTCTTCCGAACGTGTCAAGGAGCTTTATGCCGAGATCCGTGACTGGGGACGTGATTACGGTGATGTAAAGGTTGTAAACAACGAAATCACATTCCTGAACGAGATCGCGCTTGACAAGCATTACAACGAGCTTTACATATGCATCTCGATCCTTATCCTCTGCATCTCGCCGCTCGTATGGTTCTTCTCTCAATCGCTTTACTACTCAAAGAGAGAAAAAGAGTTCAACATTCTCCAGTCAATCGGTGCTGTTGCAAAGGAAATCAAGCAGATCTACCTTCAAGGCGGTCTGTGCATGGCATTTATGTCGCTCTTCGTTTCGATCATTCTCAGCTATGCGGGAAGCTACGCTCTGTTCCTTATCTACAATGTTGTGATGCCCTACTTCACAAAGGAACACGTCCGCTATACTTTCTATATGCCGTGGTATGCAATCCTCATCAGCATAGTAATGTCTGTTGCCTGCGGTTTCTTCTCGACATATCTCCCGTTCAGAAGCTACTACAAACACCGCTACTCCCTCCAGAACGGCGGAGCAGGTCAGGAATTCGGCGGCGACGAATAATCAAAACTCATATTCTGTCAGATTATATCAAAAGAAAGGATACGGCTGCTTTGATTTTCGATTTCAGAGCGGTCACGGAACATAAATATGGCTGATACAATAGAATATATGCTTCAGACGGAAAGCGTCATCAAGCAGTACAAGCAGTACGATACGGTTATTACGGCTGTAAACCGTGTAAGCATCAAGGTTGAGCCGGGTGAGTTTGTTGCGATCATCGGTACATCCGGTTCGGGTAAGAGTACATTCCTTCACATCTGTGCGGGACTCGACTCGGCTGATGCAGGTGAAGTAAAGATCCGCGGCGAGAACATCACGAAGATGTCCGCAGACGAGCTCAGCCGTTTCAGAGGCATGAACATGGGATTTGTTTTCCAGAGACACAACCTTATTCCTCAGTTCACAGCTCTTGAAAATATTCTCATTCCCACGATGATGTGTTCAAAGCCCGAGCTGTCTTATCAGGAAACTCTGCGTCATCTCGTTGAGACTCTCCAGCTTTCGGAACGTCTTAACCATCTTCCCTCCGAATTGTCAGGCGGTCAGCAGCAGAGAGTTGCAATTGCGCGCGCTCTTATCAATATGCCCGACATCCTGTTCGCCGACGAACCTACAGGTAACCTTGACAGAGCAAATGCCGATGAAGTTCTTAAGCTTCTCCTCAAGACAAGAGAAGAAATGGGTCAGACGCTCATCATGGTAACGCACGACCTTTCCATTGCGGATCACGCAGACCGTATTTTCCGCATGGATAACGGTATTCTCTCGCTTGAGCGTGATTATCAGAAAGCCGGCAAGAGAACCATACTCTAAAGCTAATAAGATCAGAAATAAAGTCTGTTTCCTCACGGAGCAGGCTTTTTCTGTTGTATTACTTGCATAATGCAGCCGTCTTTAATATATATTGTTAAAAAACGGAGGCTGCATATGAAATACTCAAAAAGAATCGCAGTGGGATATATCGCTTTTGCGCTCATGTTCTCATCTGCCGCGCTCATACTCGGGCGTTCTGCCATAAAGATATCCGAAAAATACTCTGCCGATCCCGTATCGATCACGCAGGAAACCTCGCCGATTGCTGTGATTGATCCCGGGCACGGAGGTGAGGACGGCGGAGCTTCATCGGGGGATTTTCTCGAAAAACACATGAATCTCGACATTGCGCTTACGCTCTCCGATATTTTCACGTTGTTCGGGTACGACGTTATGCTGACCCGCACGGAGGATAATCTGCTTTACGATTACTATAATGATCTTGAGGATTACACGGGCAAAAAAAAGACATATGATCTGAAAAACCGTCTGAGGATCGCAGAAGAATCGGGTGCGGAGTTATTCATCGGGATACATCTTAATCAGTTTCCGAAAGCGCAGTACAAAGGTCTTCAGGTGTATTATTCCCCCAACACCGATGAGAGCGGAATCGCGGCCTCTCTGATTCAGTCATACGCGAAAAAATATCTCATGCCCGACAATGAACGTGAGACAAAGCGTGCTAATCAGTCGATATATATTCTGAAGCGGATCACCCTTCCTGCGGTTCTTGTCGAATGCGGATTCATGTCAAATCCGGAAGAGCTTCAGCTTCTCTCGACAAAGGATTACAGAAATCGGCTCGCGGCTGTTATATTTGCGTCATCAAGCGAGTATTTGGTTCAGAATTAAATTGCGCTTTTCTATTGCCATATCTCACTTTTCGCGGTATAATTATTATATTAAATTACAAATTACAGGATTATTTACATGAAAGCATCAAAAACGGTTTATGTCTGCACGGAATGTGATTATCAAAGCTCAAAATGGCTCGGAAAGTGTCCGGGATGCGGCGCATGGAACTCTTTCACGGAAGAAACCTACTCAGCTCCCTCAAAAACTGCCGCTGTAAGAGGAAAATCTCAGTCTGTTATAAAAGGCGAGCGTGAAAGAGCGGTAAAGTTTTCGGATTTCTCGCTTCCCGATTATCTCCGCCACAGTACGGGAATCAGCGAGCTTGACCGTGTTCTCGGCGGCGGTCTTGTTGAAGGATCTGTCATTCTTCTTGCAGGTGAGCCCGGAATCGGCAAATCTACGCTTCTCATGCAGATATGCGGTCAGATAGGAGATTCCTGCAAGGTTCTTTATGTTTCCGGAGAAGAATCAAAAGGACAGCTCAAAATACGCGCGGAAAGGCTTGGAGTCAGTGCGGATTTTCTCTATGTTCTGACTGAGACGAACATTGACGATATTCTCAACGAATACGATCAGATTAAGCCTGACGTTATGATCGTCGACTCGATACAGACAATGTACTCCGAAGCGTCATCCTCAATGAGCGGAAGCGTCACACAGGTTCGCGAGTGTTCATCCATGATTATAGAGCGTGCCAAAGCCGACGGAGCTTCTGTAATTATCGTAGGACACGTGAACAAGGAAGGCGGTATTGCAGGGCCTAAGGTACTTGAGCACATGGTTGATGCTGTTCTCTATTTTGAGGGTGACAGAAGATATCCGCACAGAATCGTCCGTGCTATCAAAAACCGTTTCGGCTCAACCAACGAGATCGGCGTTTTCGAAATGGGGGACACGGGGCTTGAAGAAGTTCCGAACCCATCAGCAATGCTTCTTGACGGACGTCCGATCGGTGTGAGCGGAAGCTGTGCCGTATGCATAATGGAAGGAAGCCGTCCGCTTATTGCTGAAATACAAGCTCTTGTGACGCCTACGGTATTCCCTGCTCCGAGACGCACATCTAACGGTATCGACTACAATAGGATGTGTCTGCTTCTCGCTGTACTGGAAAAGAGGCTCGGATTGAAGTTCTCCTCATGCGATGTATATCTGAACGTAATCGGAGGTCTGAGGATTGACGAGCCTGCAATTGACGCTGCCGCCTGTCTTGCGATGATTTCGTCGCTGAGGGATATACCGGTACCGGATGATGTTATTGCTTTCGGTGAAGTCGGATTATCGGGTGAGTTCAGATCAATCTCGTCGATCGAGCAGCGAGTGAATGAAGCGTTCAGAATGGGATTCACGAAAATTGCGCTTCCGAAGAAGACTGCGCTCAAAAATGAGGATTCACTCAAGGATTCCGGTGTTGAGCTGATTCCGCTTACGGGGATTTATGATGCGCTGAAACTGCTGAAAGAGACAAAAACGCAGGAAGATGAATGAAAAGGAGTTTTGCTATGGTTGTTTTCAATCTGACAAAATATGATACTGCTGAGCTGTTTGCCGAAACAAAGCTTTCGCTTGAAAAGTATACTGAGATTTCATCGCGAAATAATCTGCCGATTCTTTGGGGTATTACCGACAAGCTGAACGCTTTAACATTCGGAAAAGATCATGCAGTTAAACCTACCAAACGAAGCCGCGTCAAAAGTATCGTATTGAGCATAATTTGTATCCTCATCGGAATTATTCTATTTGTTCCGAGTGTCTTATATCCGCAGGAACATATAGGTTCGCTGATTATTAGTGCATTCAGTATAATCCACGGAATTGTCGGACTTGTGCTGATTTGTTCAACAGCAAACGGAAAGAAAAGATTAAACAAGCAATTTGAGAAAGCCGCTGTTGCCTTGCTTGAAAACACCGACGCTGCTGTTTCATCAAATAAAACCACAGTCATATTCACATCAAGTCATATGGAAATCTCTTTGTCTGACACAAAAAACGAATCTGCCGCTTACTCAAATATTGAATGCGTTATTGAATCGAAAAAAACCTTCTTGATTGTTTTTGACTCACGTGTTGTTATCCTGCAAAAGAAAGATATAGCTGAAGGTAATGCTGATATTCTTAGGGGAATTCTTCACAGCAGCATAAGTTCATATCATTCTATCGTATAATATTATTAAAGTTAATAAGGCAAAAAAAGTTATATCTTGACAAAATATATCATGAGTGGTATAATAATATAAATGCGATGATGGGAAATCAGTAGCATAATAAGTTCAGCCTCAGAGATATGACGCTCGGTGCAAGTCATAGCGAACCTTATGCGAATACATTCCCGTAGCAGCGCACCGAACTAAGTTCTGCTTTAAGTAGGCTGCGACGCCTGATGCACGTTATTCCATCAAGGCATATTATTTGCCTGCCGAGGTCATATCCGCAAGGATGTGGCAAACTGAGGTGGTACC
>CAZPPN010000183.1:0-3085 GCA_964588425.1 uncultured Ruminococcus sp.
AGGTGATCGTCCGGCTTGCGGTATCAACGACTGAGAAGCAGTTGGAGTTGATCCAGCCCCAGAGAATGGCTCGCCCCAACAACAGAAACAGAAGAAAGAAAGTTTGTGCATTCTGTGCAGACAACGTAGATTTCATCGACTACAAGGATACTCAGAGACTCAGAAAGTTCGTTTCCGAGAGAGCTAAGATCCTTCCCAGAAGAATCTCCGGCACATGTGCTAAGCACCAGAGACAGCTCACAGTAGCTATCAAGCGTGCTCGCCACGTTGCACTTCTTCCCTACATCTCCGACTAATTTGTTGAGATAAACTTATACAAAACCGTTGTCCGATAAAGACAGCGGTTTTGTATATTTAAAATAGTTTTTCTTTTGACTTTCATATCCGGTATTGTTTTATTATCATAATCAGTCCTACGCATTAATAAAAACAAAGCTGTATGCTTTCCAATTACGGTTGGCATACAGCTAATTTTTGTCACGGTTTTATCAGTTATAGAAAGTGAAGCTTTCCCACGGGATGTTGACTTCTGTCTTTCCTGTAAGAATTTCGTCAATGTGGAGAAGAAGCGGGAATTCCTCGGCTTTTACTTCCCCCTTCGCTACCTTAACCTTGATCGCTCTTGCGACTCTTTCGGCAACAACGAGAGATTCGAGTGTCACACCGTTCAGCTCAGCTTTTGCTTCGTCGATATTGAGACCTCTGCCGAGGAGAATGCCTACGAGTCTTGTTCTGCCGCCGTATACGGTTACATAGAGGTCACCGAAGCCGACAGCCTGGTTATCGAGTGTTTCCGCGCCCTGGATTCTGAGGAGCTTTGTCATTTCTCTCACGCTCTGGCCGAACATTGCAGCCTGTGAGTTGAAATGGAGTTCGCTTTCAATACCGAATTCTTTCTGATTAAGGCCGATTGTGAGTGCGATACCGAGTGCGTAGCCGTTTTTGAGAGCTACTGCGCTTTCGATACCTACAACGTCTGTGGAAAGGCTGATATGGTAATAGCTTGTCTGCATGATGGACTTGAGCTTCTCGAGAACTTTCATATCGTTACCGCAGAACGCGACTTCTGTCTGGTCGTGTGCTACGAGTTCATAGCTTGTGCAGGGACCGCCGACTGCGTTGAGAGAAAGATTCTTGCCGAGCTTGTCCATTTTCTCTTTCCATATCATAGGATACGGAACAAGCTGTCCGTCGGGCATATCAACAAGGCCCTTTGTTACTGTAAGTACGGGGATCTCATCGGGGATTTCTGGAAGAACATAGTCACCGAACCACTCAACGCCGAAGCTGCTGACACCGCCGATAATCATATCGGAGCCTGCGATTGCTTCTTTCATTTCTTCGATCTGGTAATACTTAACTCCGTCCGGAAAATCCTTGACGAATTTGGGATGACGGTTTGTTTTTCTGCAAGTGTCGATGATCTCGCGGTCAAGGTGTGTACCTACGAGTCTTACCTCATGTCCGTTTTCTCTTGCGGGAAATGCGAGAGCTGATCCCATCATTCCGGAACCGATAATCGTTACTGTTGCCATTTTTCTGTCCTCTTTATTTTACTTGATTAAAAATGTCAATAATTTATTCTTCACCGATATAAGTGAATCGTTTGTATTTAACTCCGTCCCGTTCTACTGTTTCATCCCACATGGCAAGCGGTCTGACCCAGACATCTCCTTCGCCGTACAGCGCACTGTAAACTACCATAAGCTCGAGAGTTTCTGAATTTTTGGCGACACAGAGAACCTCATATTCTCCGCCTTTGAAATGACGGTATTTCCCGATTCTGATCTGTTCCATTGTCAGACCTCCTTGATGCTTCTGTAAATCTCCTGCATCCGCTTGTCAATATCGGCTATCTCATTTGCGATTGCAACCATGCCGTCCTGCACGCCTGTCGGTACTTTTTTATCGGATTTGTACTTGAGATCGTGCTCGAGACTTGCCCAGAAGTCCATTGCAACGGTTCTGAGCTGTACTTCGACATTGACATACTCGGTTTTGTCCGAGAGATAGATCGGCACCTGTATATCGAGATGTAGGCTTCTGTAACCGTTATAATTCGGATGCTTTATGTAATCCTGTTCGCAGATCAGACGGACATCAGACTGTCTCAGAAGCATGTCAGCTACATCGTACACGTCGTCGATATAACAGCAAACCACACGTACTCCTGCGATGTCGTTGATATTCTTCATTGCAGATTCCGCAGAAATCTCCACTCCGCGTTTTTTCAGCTTTTTGATTATGCTGGTCTGGGATTTAAGTCTTGACTCTATATGGTGAATCGGGCTTCGCTCGTATTTTACTCTGAATTCGTCATTCAATATTTCAAACTTTATCGTAAGCTGCTTGATTGCCGCATTGCACAGGTGCTGTATCTCCGCAAACTCATTATGGTTTTTATAAAGTTCATTTTCGTAAATAATATCTTCCCGTTCGTTATTTCCGTTCAATATGACACCTCATTTATATATTTTTCTAACAGTTATATTGTATCATAATATTGTGAATAAAGCAAGGCAGTATTGTTATTATGCTTTGATTATATTATTTCGTAAAGATCTCATAAACCAAAAGCGATACGCAATAAACTGCATACCGCTTTCTTTATATCAGATTATTTCAAGCTCGTCCTTGCTCGGGAACTTCGGGAATGTTTTGCAGATCGAATCCTGATACCAGAATGATACGGACGAAATATCGTCCTGCAGCGGCAGATATCGTCCTCCGCTTCTCCAGCCGAGTGCCTGAATCGTTACGCGGATATCCTTTTTGAAGTAGATCGGATCGCAGATATGCCAGCGGTAGAGCGAGAATTTTGTATTTGCGTTATAGAGTCCGTCAGGACGTATTACCTTGGGCAGTCCTGCGTACGGAGTACAGAATTCGGTATATCTTCCGTTTACATCAAAATTGTACGCTCCGCAGAAGTAGTCTTCTGTTCCCGTTCCGCAGATCGTCGGGAATTCATCATCGCCGTCGAGGTAGAACTTGATCTCGCCTTCACCCCACCAGCCGTTATTATTGACTTGCCAGAAAAGATATGTACCTACATACTGTCCGTTGCCTTTTACATTATCGAGGA
>CAZPPN010000183.1:3095-4756 GCA_964588425.1 uncultured Ruminococcus sp.
TTTACTCTTCTGAACTGTGCGTGGAAATATGCGCAGTTATCGGGGAGTTCGGTAAGAATATAGTCGATCTGATAATATACTGTGAGTTCGTTATCGTTGATATTCTCGAGTGTGATCTTACAGTTCTTATGGAACGGCATTTCCCAGTAGCAATTGAATGCGCGACCGGGATTTACGCATACCGCGGCAGAAGTAAGCTGTGAGAATGACTGAAAATCAGCACAGGCGAAGAAGTCATTGAGAGGAGTTTCAACAGACGGTGTATCGCTGCCTTCCCAGTAAATTCTGAGAATAAGTTTTCGGTTTCCTCCGGTACAGGTCATCCAGATATGCTTGATGATCGCAGGTCCGGCAAAATCCGCAAGACAGAATGTTTCACCTGCTTTGATATTGACGGACGGTGAGATCTTCCACCCCTGTCCGAGATCACGCGCACAGTTCTCTCCGGTTCCGTGAACAGCCATGCCGCCTTTTCCCTTTTCTCCGGTAAAGTTTTCGGCAGAAATTGATCTTGATTCAGCGTTCGATAATCTTGAAATAGCTGAAAGTCCTGAATACATTGTGTTCATTGACAAATACCTCCTAAAAACGGTAAAATTATTCCGCGCAGTGCTTTATTATATTTACAATTATCTCAGCGGATTTTTCCATGCCCTCGACTGTGATATGTTCGTACGGGCCGTGGAATGCGTGTCCGCCTGTTCCGAGATTCGGAGTAGGAAGACCCATGAACGAGAGTCTGGAACCGTCTGTACCGCCTCTGATCGGGTTGTGTGTGGGAACAAGACCGGCTTCTTCAACGGCGATGTTTGCGATTTCAATGATACGGAACACAGGTCTGATCATTTCTTCCATGTTTCGGTATGATTCTTTAATTGTGAGCTTTGCTGTGCCCTCTCCGTATTTCTCGTTGATCAGCTTCTCGATATGTCTGAGTGTATCCTGACGAGCCGTGAAATTTGCCGCTCTGTGATCGCGGACGATATATTCGAGAATTGCGGACTCAACGCAGCCTTTCATTTCACAGAGGTGATAGAATCCTTCATATCCTTCGGTATCACGGGGTGTTTCGCCCGACGGAAGCATGGAATTGATCTCCATAGCAACAAGAGAGGCGTTGATTATTCTGTTCTTCGCTTCACCGGGATGGATATTGAATCCGTTCACTTCAAACACAGCAGAACAGGCATTGAAGTTTTCGTAAACAACCTCTCCCTCTGTACCGCCATCGACTGTATAAGCGAAATCCGCGTTGAACTTTTCCACGTTGAAGTTGTCTGCTGATGTACCGCATTCTTCATCTGGAGTGAAGCAGACTGAAATCTGTCCGTGTGGAATACTGTTCTTGATAATATACTCGAGTGCATATATGATTTCTGCGACTCCTGCTTTATCGTCAGCTCCGAGGAGAGTATTTCCGTCTGTTGTGATGAGGGTTCTTCCCTTCAGACTCTTGAGATGCGGAAAATTCTCATTTGTTATCACTCTTCCGGAATCTCCGAGAACGACATCACTTCCGTCGTAGTTTTCGATGATGTTTACATTTACGGGTGAATCCGCAAAATCCGGTGATGTGTCGACATGAGCGATAAAACCCACTCTGTCTTTCCCCTCAAGTCCTTCCGTTGCAGGAATGTGAGCGTAAACATAGCACATATCGT
>CAZPPN010000184.1:0-4746 GCA_964588425.1 uncultured Ruminococcus sp.
TCTCTGGGCTCCCTCTGCTGCTATCACCTGCCCTTACGGAATCACGATCGCAGCTGCCGAAAACGCAGTCACAAACGGTGTTGACTTCTTCTTCAACTTCAAGGTAACAGGCGCATCCCAGGCAGGCGGAATCCACTACATTTCCAACGGTGAAGAAACCGTCAGCGCACGCTATGTAGTAAACTGTGCAGGCGTGAACTCTGCTGAAATCGCAGAACTTCTCGGCGAACATGATTTCCCGATTCACATCATTCCCCGCCGCGGCGAGTACATCGTTCTCGACAAAGCTTGCGGAAACATGGCAAACTCCACCCTCTTCGTATGTCCCTCCGACAGAGGTAAGGGTATTCTCGTTTCTCCCACAGTTGACGGCAACCTTCTCATCGGTCCTAACGCATATCCGATCGAAGACGGCGCTGACACAGCTACAACATCCGAAGGTCTTGACGAGATCACAACAGGTGCGCTCCGCATCATGCCCAAGGTGAACACAAGAATGGCTATCACATCCTTCTCCGGTGTTCGTCCCACTCCCGACATCTACGACTTCTTCATTGAAGAATCCAAGCAGATCCCCGGCATCATCAATGCAGTCGGCGTTGAATCTCCCGGATTCGCTGCATCTCCCGCAACGGCTGAATATATCGTTGAACTTCTTGAAAAGGCAGGTCTCGAGCTTACAGACCGCGAGGATTACATCCCCACAAGACGTCCCGACGGCAACCATGTTCAGTTCAACAAGATGTCTGAAGAAGAAAAAGTGGAAATCTGCAAGAAGACCCCCTCATACGGCAAGATCGTATGCCGCTGCGAAACAGTAACCGAGGGCGACCTCATCGACGCTATCGAAGCTCCCATCCCCGCGATCACCATTGATATGCTCAAGAAGAGAACAAGAGCAGGCATGGGACGCTGCCAGGGCGGTTTCTGCTCACCCAGAGTTGCAGCTCTCATCGCTGACCACACAAAGAACTCCCTCGCAACCGTAACAAAGTGCGGCGGAGGATCATGGCTCGTATCTAAGCGCACGGAGGATTGACAATGCATAAGAAACTTATAATTATCGGCGGAGGTCCCGCAGGTCTTTCCGCTGCCTGCGCCGCTGTTGACGCCGGACTTTCTCCCGATGACGTACTCGTACTCGAACGTGATACCGAACCCGGCGGTATCCTTAACCAGTGTATCCACGCGGGCTTCGGCCTCCACCGTTTCGGCGAGGAACTTTCCGGTCCCGAATACGCAGGCAGATATGTCAAGATGGCTCAGGAAAGAAATATTCCGATCATGACAAACTGCATGGTTCTCTCCCTCACAAATGACAGAAAAGTTACATTCGTATCTCCCGAACTCGGTTATACAACAGCTGAAGCTGATTCCGTTATCCTCGCAATGGGATGCCGTGAAAGAACACGCGGCGCACTCAACATTCCCGGCACACGTCCCGCAGGCGTATACACAGCAGGATGCGCTCAGAGATATGTAAACATCGAAGGCTTCATGCCCGGTCACCGCGTTGTAATTCTCGGTTCCGGTGACATCGGACTTATCATGGCTCGCCGTATGACTCTCGAAGGTGCAAAGGTTCTCACAGTATGCGAACTCATGCCCTACTCCGGCGGTCTTGCAAGAAATATCGTACAGTGTCTCGACGACTTCGGTATTCCGCTCAAGCTCTCCCACACCGTTACACAGATCCACGGTAAGGAAAGAGTTGAGGGTGTAACAATCGCTCAGGTTGACGAAGCTAACGGACGATGCCCGATCCCCGGAACAGAAGAATACATAGAATGTGACACACTTCTTCTCTCAGTAGGTCTCATCCCCGAAAACGAACTCACACGCGGTGCTGAAATCGATCTCGACAGAATGACAAACGGCGCCTGCGTAAACCAGTACCGCGAAACATCCGCTGAAGGTATCTACGCAGCAGGCAACGTACTCCACGTACATGACCTCGTTGACTATGTATCCGAAGAAGCTGATATCGCCGGCCGCGCTGCTGCTGCAAAGGTTCTCGGTCAGACAGCTCCCATCGTGAAGTCCATCGAAATCAAGACAGGCAACGGCGTTCGCTACACAGTTCCAGAAAGACTCGATCTTTCCGCTGATCCGGAATCCGTACGCATCTTCTTCCGCGTAGGAAATGTATACAAGAAGGTACAGCTCATCATCGAAACAGAATCCGGCAAGGTTATCTCCAAGAGAGCAAAGTCTGCCGTAGCTCCCGGTGAAATGGAATCCATGGAAATCAAGGCAGAAGATCTCCGCGCGCTTCTCGAATCCGAAGACAAAGTTATCAATGTATACCTTAAAGAACTCGGAGGTGACAAATAATGACTACTCAGGAACTCACCTGCGTTGTATGCCCTGCCGGATGTAAGCTCACAGTTACACTTGACGACGGCAAAGTTGTTAAGGTAGAAGGCAATACCTGTGTACGCGGCAAGACATATGCTGAAAGCGAGATCACACATCCCGTACGTACACTGACATCGACTGTTACAGTCATGACAAAGGACGGCAAAAAGCTGCTCCCCGTTCGTACAGACAAGCCGATCCCGAAGGAAACACTCTTCGACGCTATGAAGATTGTTCGTTCCATCACACTCACAGCTCCCGTAAAGACAGGCGATATCGCATACGCTGACTTCATCGAAGCAGGTACAAATCTTCTTGTCTGCAAGGACGAGCTTTGATCCCATCTTTGAATAATCAAATAACATAAAACAAACCGCTGCGTCATGATAATAATTCACGATGCGGCGGTTTTATACGTTTATTTTACATTGAACAGCGAGAGATGTGTCAGTTTTCCGTTTAGTTTTTCCGACAGCGCAGATATTTCCGCGAACTCGCGAAGCTGATCCGGTGTACTTACCGCAATGATCGGGACAGCAGTTATCCCCCTTGTCAGCAGATACGCCGCAGAGAGGGCATTGATGCTGCATCCAAGCTCTTCCGAGAGTTTTTCAAGCTCGCCGAGGACATAATACTGTCGCTCGTTCATCCAGTCACCTCTTACAGCATCCTCGCCGTGCGATTTCAGCTTAGTGTAGAACCCCTTTGCCGAAGCTGAAAACGGAATCAGCGGCACACCTTTTTCACGGTGCAGTCTCCACAGTTCCGGATCAGTCGCGATCATACCGTCGGGCGCGGTGTATTTTCCAGAATTTTCAAGCGCAAGACTCCACTCATTCGAGACACCGGCAAAATAATCACGCCATCCATTCCCGAGATAATCAAGTGCAGCTTCAACACGGTGCGCCGAATAGTTGGAAAATCCGAAGCGTTTTATTTTACCCTTGAGCACCATATCACACATGAAATCCGTGATCTCGCGTATATCGGCATCTCCGTTGTCGCGATGCGTGAGATAGATCGGTATTGTATCCAGACCGAGCGACTGTCTGCTGTCTTCAAGATCGTTCCACGCGGACTGCCTGTCGACTCGGCTCACTCCGGGTGTATCGGGAAGATAATGACAGCATTTCGACTGAACGACCATATCTGTAATACCGCGTGACGATAGCCACCTGCCGATCGTAATTTCGGACATATTTCTGCCGCTCACAGACCACCTGCCGTAGACATTCGCCGTATCGAGGAACCGTCCGCCGAGCGAATAGTACAGATCAAGCAGTTCAAAAGAATATTCTTCGCTGTAATCACCGCCGAATCTTGCACAGCCGAGACAGACCGCACTCAGATCCTCGGGAAATGAAGCCGATTTGATTTTGCGAATCATATTTTCCTCCGTATAAAAATACCCACAAGAACTTGTCCTGTGGGTACTTGATTTTCAATTCAGCGGATCAATATCTCTTCTGATATCCGAAAGATCCTGTGTTGCCCTGGTTATTCTGCTGATTCTGGTTCTTACCCATGTTCAGCATCTTGAGAATCTCGTTGAAATCGTCATCGGAGATCGGAGAATCCTCGTCCTTCTTTTCTTCATCTTCCTCAGCCTTCTTAGCTTCAGCCTTGGGAGCATCCTTTGCCATTGTGGTTTCCTTTACGCCTGCCTTGATCTTGCCGGACATAATGGGCTTGATTGTATCCTTCTTGGAGAAAGATCCGTCAGCTTCGTTCTTGTTCGTAAAACCTGTTGCGATAACTGTAACCTTCATGGTGTCTTCGAGAGATTCGTCGAATGCAGCACCCCAGATTACGTTTGCGTCTTCAGCAGCTTCGGAAGAAATGAGATCGGATACGATTGTGATGTCGTCAAGTCCGATATCGGGGGAAGCCATGATGCTGATAAGGATACCCTTTGCGCCTGTGATTGTTGTTTCGAGAAGCGGGCTGGAGATAGCGCTCTTTGCAGCTTCAGTAGCCTTGTCCTTGCCGGATGCTTCGCCGATACCCATGTGTGCATATCCTGCGTCCTTCATGACGGATGTAACGTCAGCAAAGTCGAGGTTTATGTAACCGGGGATATTGATAAGGTCTGTGATGCTCTGTACGCCGTGACGGAGAACATCGTCAGCTACCTTGAATGCGTTGATGAGAGTGATCTTTTCGCCGACTTCCTTGAGCTTTTCGTTGGGGATGATGATAAGGGAGTCAACATATTCCTTGAGCTTTTCGATACCTGCCTCAGCCTGTTCCATTCTCTTCTTGCCTTCGAATGCGAACGGCTTTGTGACGATACCTACTGTGAGGATCCCCATTTCCTGAGCGATCTTTGCAACGACAGGAGCTGCGCCTGTACCTGTACCGCCGCCCATACCTGCTGCAACGAATGCC
>CAZPPN010000185.1:0-4665 GCA_964588425.1 uncultured Ruminococcus sp.
AGATGAGCCGAGAGTGTAAAGCGTATTCAGCACACGGTAGCTGTTCTTTGTAACGAGTGTGCGTCCGTCTTCACCCATGCCGCCGACGGCTTCGGTGATCCACATCGGGTCGCCGCCGAACAGTTCATTGTATTCGGGAGTTCTGAGATGACGGGCCACACGGAGCTTCATTACGAAATCATCCATCAGTTCCTGAGCACCTTCTTCGGTGAGAATACCGGATGCGATATCGCGTTCGATGTAAATGTCGAAGAATGTGGATACACGGCCGAGGGACATTGCGGCGCCGTTCTGCTCCTTGATAGCACCGAGATATGCGAAATATGTCCACTGAATGGCTTCACGCGCATTTGATGCAGGTTCGCTGATATCGAAGCCGTACATCGCCGCCATTTCCTTCATGTATTTAAGGAACGAGATCTGCTGGTAAAGCTCCTCAGTCTGACGGATCCGATCGTTGTCGAGCAAGCCTTCTCCGAGCCTCTTCTTGTCTTTGTTTTTTTCTTCGATAAGTCTGTCAATACCGTACAGTGCCACTCTGCGGTAGTCACCGATGATGCGTCCGCGTCCGTATGCGTCAGGGAGACCGGTGATAACGTGAGATTTTCTTGCCGCACGCATTTCATCGGTGTAAGCACGGAATACGCCGTCGTTGTGTGTGGTACGGTATTGGAATTCTTCCTCTATTTTGGGACTCAGCTTGTAGCCGTATGCTTCACAAGCCTGACGTACCATTCTCATACCGCCGAAAGGATTGACACCGCGCTTGAGGGGACGGTTGGTCTGCAGTCCTACGATAATTTCGTTGTCTTTGTCGATGTATCCGGGGGAGTATGCTGTCAGGGAAGAAACGGTTGCCGTATCAATGTCGAGCACACCGCCGAACTGACGCTCAAGTGCGAACAGCGCCTCAATCTTTTTCATCAAAGCCGAAGTTCTTTTTGTTGCACCCGCGAGAAAAGCGCTGTCACCTGTGTATTCGGTGTAGTTCTGCTGGATAAAATCGCGAACGTTGATTTCGTTTTGCCATACTCCGCTTCGGAATCCGGTCCAGTTTTTGTGTTCCATAGTCAAATCTCCTGTCTTTTTGCTGACCTGCTGTGAACAAAAAAGGGCAGATCAGCTTAAAACTGAAATGCCCAGACGGTCGGCGTGGGATACCCCAAATACGTACTGCATTCCCCTGCGGTAATCCGCAATATCCGTCAGTATTGCAGTACGGTCGATATTATTTGTATAATCATTATACATGAAAAATCACGGTTTGTCAATGAAGATATGATAAAATTCCGTTAGAATTTTGTTCATGGGCAAAAAATAACCGGGATATCGCATTTGTGTAAAAGAATATATAATTCCATATAGTTCCTCACTTTATCGGTTTTGAGTATTTTTCCATCATACGCAGTCTGTACATTCTCGGAGTCATTTCCATATATCTGCGGAATACATCCGTGAAGTAAGCCTGAGAGGAAAAGCCGCATTCTTCCGCGATTGATCTGATGTTAAGGTCTGATGTTATCAGCAATTCACTTGCTTTTTCAATCCTTAACCGTGTCAGACAGTTCTGCGGTGTTTCGTTCCTTACTCTGCGGAAGATTGAATGAAAATAGAACGGTGACATATGGACGGACTCTGCTATTTCAGCCAATGTGCATTTGTGTGATAGATTCTTCTGAATATACCGTACAGCTTCATTGACTATCCTTATTTCGTGAATCGAAGTATTGGCGGAGGATGCAAACTGTTTCTGCTCTTCCTGTAAAGCTGAAAACAGTCTGAACATTCCCGATGCTTTCAGCCAACTGTCATTTTTTACCATACCTTTGAGCATCTGATTGATGCATGAAGTGTAAATATCGACGCAGGCGCTGTCATAGCATATCGGCAATGAGTTAATAAGCTCCGTCATGGGAGACTGCTGCGGCGGAAGCTTCAGATAATAATTCTTCAGCGGCAGAATACTGCATCTTTCATTTCCCGGGGAAGCGGTAAGAACCAGTCCTGCATGAATTGGTATTGCAGTGTCGTCAATGTATGTGATGCCGCCGTCCTCGAGATAGACTTCCAGTTCATATTCTTTAACGATACGTTTCGGCGACTGCTTCATTCCCGTAAAGACCAGATCGCTGTTGAAATAACCGCAGCAGCAGTCCAGCATGGAAAAAGAAAAAGTTTCCATAGTATACCTCAACTGTAAAAGCAAGATTCTGATAAAATTCAGAAAGATTTGATATAGAATTTATGTGCATACAGCTTTATAATTTAAGCAGAATAGTGATATCTTTGCACAATTCTTTTATACCATATCTTTAATGTTTTGTCAATAGAGACATACCTATAAATTTTTTATGCGAGGTGCAGTATTATGAGAAATCTGAAATTTATCGGAAAACTGAAAAAAAGCGGAATCACCGCGGAACGTCTGGGAATCGGTTTTGAAAAACTTGACAGAGGTGTGTTTGAACCTGAGCGTGCTTATGATAAGCTCGGAGACATCGGTATCAAATGGGTCAGAATCCAGTCCGGCTGGGCAAGAACCGAAAAAACGCCCGGTGTGTATGACTTCAAATGGCTGGACGATATTGTGGATAATCTGATCAGCCGAGGTATGCAGCCATGGATCTGTCTCTGCTACGGCAACGCTCTGTATGATGACTATGCGAAAGAAATTTTCGGAGCTGTCGGATGTCCCCCGATTTACACGGAAGAACAGAAGGCGGCATGGCGGAATTACGCGTCTTCCATTGCCGAACATTTCAAGGGACGTGTACGGCATTTCGAAATCTGGAATGAGCCCGACGGACAGCATTGCTGGAAAAAAGGTGTCAACGCAACCGAGCTGGGATATTTCGCCATCGAAACTGCCAAAGCTCTGAGGGCAGGGAATCCGGATGTTTATGTGATCGGCGGATCTATTTTTACATCCCCCATTGCCTTTCTTCAGCAGGCATTTGCCACAGGCATGGGAGAGTATATCGACGCGATTTCATTCCATGAATATACATACACAGAAGAAAACGTTACACAGAAAGTCAAGGCACTGCGGGGATTATGCGATCTTCACGGTGTCAAAGCGGATATAATTCAGGGTGAATCGGGTGCTCAGTCGCGGTCTGACGGTCACGGAGCTATGGCGGAAGGCGCGTGGACTCCCAGAATTCAGGCAAAACAGCTTCTGCGGCATCTTACGATCGATTTGTTCAACGATGTCATGTTTACATCATTTTTCACCTGCGTGGATATGATCGAAGCGCTTAACGGTAAGGTCGGGGATCTCGCTTCCTATCTGGATTACGGGTATTTCGGCGTACTCGGTGCGGATTTTAATGAAAATGGCATCGCAACCGGTGAATACACACCGAAGCCGTCATATTATGCTCTTCAGAATCTGGCATCAATACTGCAGGGTGAGACACAAACCGTTGATCTGCCGATATTTTTCCACAGAGAAGCGGCTCCTCATCTCGGAAAGAACATGACGCTTGCAGGCTACGATATCCTCTACGGAGGTTTCAGACTGTCCGGCGGTGCATATGCGCTTGCTTACTGGTATCCTGCAGATCTGATGACTATGGAGTATGAGGGATGCGTGACTGTCGAAACGGCTCTGCCCGGGGATATATATCTGGTGGATCCCATGGACGGTTCCGTATATACACCGATCAATGCCGAACGCGATCCCTACGGTACTGTGATACTGCATCACCTGCCCGTCCGTGACTATCCGCTGTATCTGATATTCGGAGAATTGACAATTGATAATGAGGAATCCTGAAAATGAAGCTTTACGGAATACAAAACGGCGCGGTTCTGCAGCGGAACGGCAAAGGCTGTGGAACCGTCATCCGAAGCGAACATTGCGGAAAGCTCTGCTGTTCCATCGGAAAACTGACCGAAATATCCGAAAACACATGGATGCTGACAGATATCCCGAGCGGAGGTCCTTACAGCGTCAGTTTTACTGATGACTTATCAAGCGTCACTTATAACGATGTTTATGTCGGCGATCTCTGGCTGCTTGCGGGACAGTCCAATATGGAGGGTGCAGGATGGATCAGAGATAAAGATATCGAATACGAAAAAGATCCCATACCTGCTGTGCGGGCGTTCTACATGGATGACGAGTGGCGTCCGGCATTCCCTCAGCTTCACCAGCTATGGAAATCTTCCGATCCCGCACATAAACGAACATTTGCGGAAAATGCCGAAAGCATCAGAAAACGGGGACTGAATGTGGTTGATTTCCCGCTGTCGCAGCATAGCCGACAATGTTCTCATGCCGTCTTATTGGAAACTACCCTATGCGTTCTTCCTTTGTTTTTCTTTTATTATACGATCTGTCAAACAGGATTTCAAGCAAAATTATTGCGTTGTTTTATCGAAATCTTGCGACGTCGGATATATTATAGCACACAGCATATTGTGTCACAATACAAAAATTGATTAAAAAGTTACCTATGATTTTGCAGTCCGAATAAAAAGCAATAGCAATATCACGCATAATTTCCCGGATATTGCGGACAATATTCCTGCTGACAAATTTGTTAAGCAAAGGAGATATTGTATATGAAAGCAACCGGAATTGTACGCCGCATCGACGACCTCGGCAGGGTGGTTATTCCAAAGGAAATCCGCAGAACCATGCGTATCCGCGAGGGCGAC
>CAZPPN010000186.1:0-4644 GCA_964588425.1 uncultured Ruminococcus sp.
GTTGATGATCCCCTCGAGTAAGAGCTTCAGAGGCTTGTCCTTGACCGCTTCACCGCCGCTCGCACGACCCGGACGGTAGCTGTAACCGCTGCCTGCTCTGTGCGCTCCCGATGCTGACGAGTGTTTCACATTTGCTCTGCCATGCGATGCATATGAGGGACCACGTCCCGGAGCTGATCTTTCTGATGTTCTCGCGTATTCTGCGGCGCGCCGTCTCTGCTGTTCAGCGAATGCTTTGCCGTAGACACGGTTCGGATTGGATGTATCAAAACCAACCGGAGATGAATACTTGTCCGGTCTGTAAGTTTTGTCAATCTGACGTTTTTTGGATTCCTTGGGACACACGCGATCGTAGACATAGAGAACGTCACCATATTCGCGCGGTGCGTTTGATTTTCCGCTGTAACGATCTGCCACGGCGTCTCCTCCCTTCATCTCCTGAACTTTGAATCCTTACAAAACATTATTTCTTCTTATGATTCTTCACGAGTTCGCAAAGATCGTTGTAGATCAGTTTGTTTGCATCCGGAACGGCGAACTGTCTGATCTTTTCGCTCATTTCCGCTCTGATCTTCTCACCCTCATCGGAGAGAAGGCGTTCCACCTCAGCAATAAGGGGCTTTGCTCCGTCGGTGAGATCCCTTTCCTCAAACAGTCCCGCAGCACCTGCGTCATAGAGAACCTTCGCGTTTTTATATTGGTGATTCTCTGCGACATTCGGGGACGGGATGAAAATCGCGGATTTGCCTGTGAAAGCAAGCTCAGATATCGTCATGGCACCCGCACGGTTGATCGTGATGTCAGCCGCCGCCATTTTCACGGGCATATCGTAGATATATTCACAGAGCTCGATGTTTTCGCACTTGTCAAGCCCCATTTCCTTGAACTGCGATGTGCAGAGTTCAAGTTCAATTGATCCTGTTGCGTGAATGTGGTAAACCTCTGGGTGCTTTGCGGTGAACTCTCTCATGAGACAGAGGACGGCATCGTTTACTTTTTCCGCGCCCATACTGCCTGCGTATGAAAGAATGATATATTTATACTTATCGGGGATACCGAGCTTTTCTCTCGCTTCTTTTCTGGAAAGAGAGGAGAAACCTCCCATGATCGGGTTGCCGACCTTTAGGAGCTTTTCGTTCGGGCAGGCGAGTGTTTCCCCGGTTTTTTCGAAATTGAGATAGATTCTGTCGACCGATTTCTGGAGCATCTTAACAGCGACTCCGGCGATCGCGTTGGACTCGTGAAGTGCTGTGGGGATTCCCATGTCTGCGGCAGCCTTGATTACGGGCCACGATACATATCCGCCTGTTCCCACAACGAGATCGGGACGGAACTGCTCGATGATCGTCTTTGCCTTGATGGGAGATGTGAACGCGAGATATGCCGCTTTAAGATTCTTCGGGGAGAGGCTTCGCTTCAGTCCCTGCACCTCAACGTAGTGGAGAGGATATCCCGCTTTCGGAACGAGCTTATTCTCGATTCCTCGCTGTGTTCCGACATATTCGATTACCGCGTCGGGATCGTTCTGCTTGATTGTATTTGCAATGGCGAGTGCGGGATTGACGTGTCCGCCTGTTCCGCCGCCTGTCATAAGAACTCTCATTAATTACTCCGATTTTATCCGAATTTACTTTTATTTCAGCTCAGTCAAGTCCGATCTGCTTCATCAATTCCTCACGTTCGATATCGGATTTTTTCCTGTACGACTGACGCGAGATGCAGAGAAGAATTCCCATCTCCGCCATAAGAACGATGAGCGACGATCCGCCGTATGAAAAGAACGGAAGTGTGATACCCGTATTCATGATGATATCCGCCGCAACGCACATATTGAGGAATGCCTGAAGCGCAACATGAGTGGTGATACCGAATGCCGTGAGCTGTGTGAATCTGTCGGGTGCTCTCTGCGCGATGACGTATCCTCTCCATGTAAAAAGCAGGAAAATTATGATAAGCACGACCGCGCCGATGAATCCCCATTCCTCACACCAGACTGAGAAAATGAAGTCCGTGTGTGCCTGTGTAAGGAAACTGTATTTCTGTCTGCTCTCGCCGAGTCCGACTCCGAAAAGTCCGCCCGATCCGATCGCATATATGCTCTGTGTTGTCTGATAGAGCTCGTCGAGCTTGTCGGCGTTCTCGTCAGTGAATGTTGTGATTCGCTTGAGTGCATAGGGGTTGAGTGCAAGAAATCCGCCGATTGCCACGATGCCTGCCGGGATCAGAGATCCGAACAGCCACTTGAGATTGCATCCGGCGACGATCAGCATAAAGAGTCCGATGCATCCGACAATAATCGTTCCCGAGAGGTGCTTGCCGATGAGAACGAGCACGCAGGCGATACCGAGGATAATGCACGGCTGCCATGTGTTCCACCAGAGACTCTCGAATCCGAGATCAAGGCGTTTCATGCGCTTTTCGTACTTATCAACGTACCACGCAAGAAGAAGAACGAGCGATATTTTCATCAGCTCGGACGGCTGGAGACTTACAAAACCGAGATTGACCCATCTCTTCGCCTCGCCCTCAGCCATACCTGCGACTGCTGTGTAGGCAAGGAGTACGGCTGACAGACCGTATGCTGCGATCGGCGCCCATTTTTTATAAAAGCTGATCGGCAGGATCGTCATTACAAGCATACCGATGCCGCCCATTATGAGGAACTTGATCTGGTTCATGCTGTAATAGTTGCCCTCGTAGCCTTTTGAAATTGCCACGGGATAGCTCGCGCTGAACACGGTTATCGTTCCGAGAGCCAGAAGAAGCAGAATAATCGCGAGCATTACGATATCAATTCCGCCGCGGACTCTGACTACATCTTTCTGCCACGCTTCTTCCTTGATCTGCTCGACAAGACGCTTCTGTTCGGCTTTCTCGAGTTTCTTTGCGTCGGCAGGAGTAAGTGCTGTCACACGTCTTACGGGAGCTGACGGGGGATTGGTGCCCTGCCGTCTCCGACCTGCTTCGAATCTGTAATCCTGCTGTGACTGCTGAGAATTACGCGGCACCTGTCTGTCGTTGAGATACTGTCGTTTTGCAGGTCTCGTAGATGATTTTACCTGTCCTGTCTGATGACTTGCGTTATATGTGTTGTTTCTGACCGATTCGGGACGTCTTCGGGCATGGGTTGGTCTTTGATTATTGCTGTTCAAGTTATGCCCTCCCGAAATTTAATCAGATTCCAAATACCAATGATACTACTGCCGCTGCTGATGTTACGATCATTGCGACAACTACGATTTTGATTTCCGACCATCCGCATTTTTCAAAGTGATGGTGGATCGGACTCATCTTGAAAAGTCTCTTGCCGTGCGTCAGCTTGAAGTATGCAACCTGAAGCATGACGGAAGCTGTTTCAATTATGTAAACTATGCCGAATACGATAACGAGAAGCGGATTGTTCATCATAAACGCGCCGCCGACCACAAGTCCGCCGAGGAAGAGGGAGCCTGTGTCACCCATGAATACTCTCGCCGGGTAGAAGTTGTACACGAGGAATCCCGCGCATCCGCCGATTGTGAGAGCACCGAGGAGAAGAAGACCACCGTCCGGTTCAGCCATGCCTGTGAGATAACCGGCAATTGTGAAGAACACGCCGACGATCAGAGTCACACTTGAAGCAAGACCGTCGATGCCGTCTGTGAGGTTCACGCTGTTGATCACGCCTGTGAGAAGGAGAACGGCCACAACGTAGTAGAAAATCCCGAAATCGAGTGCCACGCCGACAAACGGGATGAACAGTTCTGTGCTCATATCGCAGACGAGCGACATACCGAGGAGATAAAGTCCTGCGGCGGCGAGCTGGAGAATGAACTTCTGAGGAGCGGTAAGACCCTCGTTCTGTTTTTTCTTCAGTTTTGCCATGTCGTCAACGCATCCGATAAGTCCGCCGGCAAGACCGAGTGCAAGCGTAAACACAAGCGGAAGCGTTCTTCTGATGCCGTCCGTAATGCCGAGATAAACGCAGCCTGCAAGACCTGTCACAACGATCGCGATGATAAACGCAAGACCGCCCATTGTGGGAGTTCCCTCTTTGCTCTTGTGCCATCTCGGCCCGATATCGAGGATTGTCTGACCCATTTTATGGCTTTTGAGTATCGGGATCAGCTTTCTTGAAACCAGCACCGTGATCCCGAAAGTGAGGATCAGGGCGGCAACGAACATAATATTGTAATTCATTTCAGATAATATCCTTTGATTTGATTAAAATCTCAGCCTCTCTTTTTTCTCGATCTGCGCTTTTTCATGCATTCGATGATTCGCTCAGCGGCAACCGCACGGCTCGCTTTGACGAGAAGTATATCTCCCGGTGAGAGCGCCTGAAGGATCATGTCAGCCATGCCCTGCGCGTCTCTCGTATCGAGGCAGACGTACACATTGTCGGCACGGATTCCTTTCTTGATAGCGGCTTCGGCTACGATATCAGCCATCATGCCGTAGCAGAACAGCTTCTGAACCTGCATCTGTGCGGCGTACTGACCGAGCTGATCGTGCATGAGACGGGAGTATTCGCCGAGCTCAAGCATATCACCGAGCAGCACCGCCGGACGGGCGTTTCTTTTTGCTGCCATCGAAACCAGAAAGTCGATTGTGGCACGCATTGAGTCGGGGCTTGCGGTGTTACAGTCGTCGATGACAGTGATT